>DASWWL010000023.1:0-6480 GCA_036400975.1 Novosphingobium sp.
GTTTACCGCCGGCCTGGCGCGCGCCTACCTGACCAATGGTTGGCAACAGCACGCGCCGCTCAAGATCGCGACGCACGGCCCCCTGTTCCGCTATGAGCGGCCGCAAAAGGGCCGCTATCGCCAGTTCCACCAGATCGACGCCGAGATCATCGGCGCGGCCGAACCGCAGGCGGACGTCGAGCTGCTGACAATGGCCGACCAGCTGCTTAAGGAACTGGGCATATCCGACGGCGTGACGCTGATGCTCAATACGCTGGGCGATGCGCCGAGCCGCGAGGCATGGCGGCTGGCGCTGATCGAATACTTTCAGGACCACCGCGCGGAACTGAGCGAAGACAGTCAGAAGCGGCTGGACGTGAACCCGCTGCGCATCCTCGATTCCAAGGACGAACGCGACAAGCCCTTCACCGCCGATGCACCCAAGATCGACGATTACCTGAGCGGCGATGCGCAGGATTTCTTCGGTAAGGTCTGCGTGGGACTGAACGCGGCGGGCGTGGAATGGACGCGTGCCCCGGCGTTGGTGCGCGGCCTCGACTATTACCGCCACACCGCGTTCGAATTCGTCACCGACCGGCTGGGTGCACAAGGCACCGTGCTGGGCGGCGGGCGCTATGACGGACTGATCGAGACTTTGGGCGGCCCGCATACCCCGGCGGTTGGCTGGGCGGCGGGAATCGAGCGACTGGCAATGCTGGTGGACGATGCTGGTGGGAACGCGGAAACCATACTTCAAGTTGCCGTTGTGGCGGAGAATCCGGCTTGGGAAATTGAAGCTGTTCGACTCACCGCCGAGTTGCGACGTGCTGGCTTTGTCGCCGAGACTTTCGCCACCGGCAGCCCCCGGAAACGCTATGATCGGGCAATCAAAGCGAATCCGGGAGAAGTAATTTCGCTTGATCTTCGCGACGGCGTTCCTGGCGTCGGCCAACGCTCACTCCGGCCTGACATTGTCGATGCCAAGCAAGTGCACAACATTCTGAAGAAGGTGGATCCACGCCTCCCATGAGCGTATCTAACGCCCGCCTTGCCCAGATCGCCGCGCGTTTCGCCGAGCTTGAGGCGCGGCTGGCTTCGGGCACACTCGAAGGACCGGAATTCGTAACCGCCAGCCGCGACTATGCCGAACTGGAACCAGTCGCGCGCGCGGCGATGGATGTCGCGGCGATGCGCGAGGAACTGGCCAGCCTGTCCGCGCTTGACGAGCCGGACGTCGAGATGCGCGCGCTTGCCGAGGAGGAAGTCGCCCGCATTCGCGCCGAACTGCCCGAAGCAGAGCATCGTCTTGCGATCGCCATGCTTCCGCGCGATTCGGCGGACTCGCGTCCGGCAATGCTGGAAATCCGCGCCGGCACCGGCGGCGACGAGGCCGCGCTGTTCGCCGCCGACCTTTATCGCATGTACGAGCGCTATGCCGCCGAGCAGGGCTGGCGCATCGAGATGGTCTCGGCCAACGCCAACGAACTGGGCGGTTTCAAGGAAGTGGTCGCCAACATCGCCGGCAGCGGCGTTTTCGCCAAGCTGAAGTTCGAAAGCGGCGTCCACCGCGTACAGCGTGTACCAGTGACCGAAAGCGGCGGGCGCATACACACCTCCGCAGCCACCGTCGCCGTTCTGCCCGAACCCGACGAGGTAGATGTCCAGATTGATGCGAACGACCTGAAGATAGATATCTATCGTGCCAGCGGCGCGGGCGGCCAGCACGTCAACACTACCGATTCGGCGGTGCGGCTCACTCACCTGCCGACCGGGCTTGTCGTCATCCAGCAGGACCAGCGCAGCCAGCACAAGAATCGCGACAAAGCGATGCAGGTGCTGCGCACGCGTCTTTACGATTTGCGCCGCGCCGAAGCGCAAGGTGCGGAGGCCGAAGCGCGCAAGGCTATGGTCGGTTCGGGCGACCGCTCCGAACGCATCCGCACATACAACTTCCCGCAAGGGCGCGTCACCGATCACCGTATCAACCTGACGCTGCATCGCTTGCCGGAGATCCTGGAAGGGCCGGGTCTTGGCGAACTGATCGACGCGCTGACCGCCGAGGATCAGGCAAAGCGGCTGGCCGCTATGGACGTCTGAAGCCGTTGGTCCCGCATCCCATGACCATCGCGGAAGCCTTGCGCGAGGCTGCGGCAACCCTCGCCTCGACCTCGGACACCCCGCGTCTCGATGCCGAGCTGCTGATGGCCGAAGCGCTGGGGGTTTCGCGTTCCGATCTCTTGCTACGCTATACGAAGGCGTCCGTGCCGGATGCCTTCGTCACGCTCGTCGCGCGCCGCCTGGGGCACGAACCCATCGCTTATATCCTTGGCCGGCAGGAGTTCTTCGGCCTCGATTTCAGCGTAAGCCCCGCCGTGTTGATTCCGCGCCCTGACAGTGAGATTCTGGTCGAGGCGGCGGTGGCGGCGGGACTGGATGCAAGGCGGGTCCTCGATTGCGGCACCGGTTCGGGCGCGCTGCTGCTCGCGGTGCTGGCGCATCTGCCGAAGGCGACTGGTGTGGGCATCGACCGTTCGGCTGAGGCGCTCGCGGTTGCGGCAGCCAACGCGCGCGCGCTGGGCCTCGCCGATCGGGCGGAGATGATCGCCGCCGACTGGCATCAGCCTGACTGGCCCGCGACCCTTCGCGGTCCGTTCGATCTCATCCTTGCCAATCCTCCTTATGTCGAGGAAAATGCCGTTCTTGCCCAATCGGTGCGCGGGCATGAACCATCAGGTGCGCTCTTCGCCGGTGCCGATGGGCTCGACGCCTATCGGGCCCTGCTGCCGCAACTGCCTGGCCTGATGACCAGCCACGGTCGCGCCTTGGTGGAGATCGGCCACACTCAGACCGACGCCGTAACAGTCATTGCCAGGAATGCGGGATTCGAGGCCCGGCTGCATCGCGATCTCGGCAATCGCCCTCGAGTGCTGGAATTATCACGCTAACGCGGATTTCCCCTTGGCATTATGCAATGCAGCCACTACATCCACTTCAAACCAGCAGGCGGATGGACACTTCCCGCCAGGCTGGTTGAACTCCAGCATTTGCATTCGGTCATGGCGGAAAGGCCATGAGGATAGGCAGATGTCGGGACTGCGGTTCCGGTATGAACCGTGGCGGAGCGACGTGCGACAGCCTGCGGGCAATACCGTGGCGGTCAGGGGCTTTTGAGGAACTTCACCCTTGAATAACAATCGTGGGAATAACCGCCGGCGCGGCCGCGGTAACAATCGCCAGCAGGGCGGCGGTCAGCAGACGAACAGGATCGATAGCCGGGCTCGCGGCAACGCGCCGCAGTTGCTGGAGAAATATCGCAAGCTGGCGCATGACGCGCACCTCAACGGCGATCGCGTGACCGAGGAATACTACCTCCAGTTCGCGGACCACTATTTCCGCGTCATCGCCGACACGCGTGTTCGACAGGAAGAGGCCCGCGCCCGGCGCGAGGACCGTTGGCAGGATGGCGAAGGCGGCGAACGCTATGATGCGGAAGACGCTGGCGAGATGGGCGGCGAAAACGAGTACGCGCCCTACGAGCAGCATGCCCGGCATGAGCAGCCCCCCCGTCGCGAACGCAACGAACGCCAGGAAACGGATAATCGGGTTCATGGCAATCGCGACGAAGCCGAAAGCGATACGGATCCGGCAACGCAGCGTACTCCTTATGAACCTGTCGAAAACCCTTTCGTGCGCAACGATCGCGCTCCACGTGGCGGTCTGAAGCCCCGTCGGGAAAGCCGGGAGGAACGTCGTCCGCGCCGGGAGCGTGACGAGGAAGGTCCTAAGGGACTCGATCCCGCAACTCTGCCGCCGGCCATCTCGACGGTACGGGAAGAAACTCCCGCCACCGCAGCATCAGGTGAGGAAACCGAAGCCAAGCCCCGGCGCCGCACACGTCGCACCAAGCCGGCTGCCGACGATGCCGGCGACGCGCTGGAAGTGGTGAGCTGAGAACAAGCTCCCTCCTGTAGAGGAGGGTATAGCGGATCGAATCCGCCCCCTTAAAGCGACTTGTGGATTTTCACGGTTGCGTTGCTGCCGGTTGACATATTCGTGTCGTCGACATCGACCCACCATTCGTTTCGGCGAAGCAGGCCTGGGACGACCGGTGCATTGTAGGCGGCGAATTCAGGCTCGGACAGGGCAACCAGCCCGCATCCCTGCACCCAGTTCAGCAGGGCATCGCGCTGTCGCTCGATCAGTTTTGTATCGCTGCCCTTTCCACCGAACCGAACTGCCGCCAGCGTTCGCGCAGGCAGTTCGATCAATTCCACTCCTTGCGAAGGCTCGGGCAGTTTTTGGCGATGCCATGCTCGAGGCAGAGTGAAGCGGACGCGCCATTCGCCTGCCTGACCCTCTGCCGGTGCCACGGAAACCGGAATCGCCATCGCTATTCTGTCATTGGTGTGATTGGCGGCGCGGCTCCCGGGATGGGCGGAAATGTAGTCGGACAGCGGACGAAAACCGCCATCCATGGCTTCGATCAATCGGCCGCTGGCCCTGACTTCAGCGATGATGCGCGGCAAATAACGGCGCAGGCTGAAGGAGCCGTCGCGCTCCAGAGTATCATGTTCCGCTTCTTCCTGACTGCGTTCCTTCAGAAAATAGAGGGCAAAGCCCCCCAGCGCGAGCGTGGCCGCACCAAGCGCCACCTCTCCAGCCATCCGGCCGGCGGAACGGCCACGCGAACGGCGCGAGGTCAGCCGATCAAGGCCGAACCGGCTGCGATGGTGATGGCGGAACGACAGCGTAACGGGCGGCGCCATAGTTCTTCTCCTTGGCATTCTCGGACACAATTCAGCCTTGCAAATGACTTTCATGCCGCCCGGTTCCAATCTACTTGCACCCACTGCGGCGAACCGTCACAAACCCGCGGCAATGGCTCCGCTGAACAGCTTGATCGATCGGTGCAGGTCACATCCACGTCTGGTTGCGCCGTTGCTTGGAGCGGTGGCCGCCTGCGGCTTCCAGCCGCTCATGCTCTGGCCACTGACCCTGCTGGCGATCGCGGGGCTGATCGATCTGCTGGCCCACGCGCGTGATCGCAAGGGCGCGGCACTGATCGGCTGGCTGTTCGGTGTGGGGCATTTCACAATCGGCAACAACTGGATCGCCACCGCCTTCACATATCAAGCCAACATGCCCCAGTGGCTCGGTTGGATCGCGGTCGTTCTGCTGTCGCTTTATCTCGCGGTATATCCTTTGCTGGCGACATTGAGCGCGTGGCTGATCGCGGGCCGGGGCGGAAGGCGGGACTGGCCAGTGATCGTCGTCTTTGCCGCCTGCTGGATCGTCAGCGAATGGCTGCGCGCATGGGTGTTCACGGGCTATGCATGGAACCCGTTGGCCATGGTCGCGTTGGGGCCTTTCGAGCGTCCGGGCCTCGCCGTCATCGCATCACTCACTGGCACTTATGCGCTGTCCGGTCTCGTCGTGCTACTGGGGGGAAGCTGGCTGCTCGCCATGCGTCGCTGTCGGATGGACTGGCGGACTGCCGCGCTGGTCTTGGTTCCGGCCGCGCTTTTCCTAATGCCCAATCTTGCGCGCGAGCGCGCCGGCGTTCTTGCTTTCACGCTCGTCCAACCGGACATCCGGCAGGAAGAGCTCGATGATCCGCACCAGTGGGAAAGCCAGTTCATTAAGATCGCGGATCTTTCCGCGCCCCGCCGGCCCGGTGAAACACGGTTGGTCCTGTGGCCGGAATCCGGCGTGCCGGACTATCTGCGTCAGGGCTATCCCGATTACCTCTACCGGCAGACCACCTTTGCGTCGGATCCCGTCCTCGCTCGGCAACGGATCGGCCGGGTAATCGGTCCCGGCGCCATGCTGCTGACCGGCACGGTCGATCTCGAAATCAGGAACGATGATCCGGTCGCCGCGCGCAACGTCATTACCGCCGTCGATGCGGATGGTGCGATTCGCGGCAGCTATGCCAAGGCGCATCTCGTACCTTATGGCGAATACCTGCCGATGCGCTGGCTGCTTGAACCGCTTGGCGCTTCCCGGCTGGTCGCGGGTGCGCTCGACTTCTGGCCTGGCCCCGGTCCGCGTACGATCGATTTCGGCCACTGGGGCAAGGCGGGGATGCAGATCTGCTACGAAATCGTCTTCTCCGGCGAGGTCGTGGATCGCGCACATCGGCCCGACTATATCTACAACCCTTCGAACGACGGCTGGTTTGGAAGCTGGGGCCCGCCCCAACATCTCGCGCAGGCCCGCATGCGGGCCATAGAGGAAGGTTTGCCGGTGCTGCGCGCCACCACCACCGGGATCAGCGCCGTGATCGATGCCGACGGCATAGTACGCCAGCACGTCGTCCGCCATGTGGCCGGCAGGCTAGACGGGATCGTGCCGCCCGCTCATGCGCCGACCCTATTCGCGCGCATGGGCAACATGCTTCCGTTTGCCCTGGCAGCAGCACTTCTTGTGTTCGCGCTGGTTGCTTTGCGCCGCCGCCGAGGATAATGCAGCCTCACATAAAGAATTCTTTATATCGGAAGG
>DASWWL010000024.1:0-4684 GCA_036400975.1 Novosphingobium sp.
GCAGCGAGCCCGTCCCGCCAGCGCCCCGCACCTCAGGGTCGTGCCGGACAGCCATGCGTGATGCTGCCGGCCGTTCGCATAACAACTCACACGCATCCACGCCCGTACTGCCGGGCACATACCACAAGCGCCGGCCGCACACCCCGTTCGCTGCTCTCTACCTCCCGGCGCCACCCCGGCCTCGCCAGCGGGCGATGACGCTTGTCTGCGTTCGGGGGACGCACTGTCTCGCTCCAAGCGGCTCAGCACAGTTGGTTATCTTCACGAAGCAATGGCTATGCGCTAGTCATTCGATGCTTCCAGTCAGGAAAATGCCATGACGCTTTCGTTGCAATTCGTTGGATGCGGAGACGCCTTCGGTTCGGGCGGACGCTTCAACACCTGCTTTCATCTCGTTGGCGAACGCACCAACCTCCTAATCGATTGCGGAGCATCGTCACTGGTGGCGATGAAGCGGCTGAATATCGATCGCAACGCTATCACGGCCATCGTCATCACGCATTTTCATGCAGACCATTTCGGTGGCATCCCCTTCTTCATCCTCGACGCACAGTTCTTCAGCAAGCGCCGCGAGCCGCTGACGATAATCGGGCCGGTCGGACTTGAAGCCTGGTACGAGCGCGTCATGGAAACCGCCTTTCCAGGGTCATCTCAAGCCGCTCAGAAATTCGAGTTGCGTCTTATCGAGATCATGGCCGGCAAGTCGCTTGAGGTCGGGGACATAAAGGTCCACGCCTATCAGGCTGTCCATGGCCCACCCGACGGCCCCTACCTGGCTATCCGGGTCGAAGCGGAAGGTCGCTCGGTGGCCTATACCGGCGATACGGAATGGACAGCCGCCCTAATTCCGGCAGCGCGCGATGCGGACTTGTTCATCGCCGAGGCCTATTTCCGGGAAAAAACGATCGCGACGCATCTCAGCCTCAATGCCATCGAAACCAACCTTGACGCGCTGCGCCCCAAAAGACTGGTGCTCACGCATATGAGCGATGACATGCTATATCATCCAGATCGCAGGAATTACGAAACCGCCGAGGATGGAATGGTGCTCATAATCGACTGACATTACTGACGAGCCAGGCCCCTCTGTATCGAAGCCAGGCCAGTCCTCATTAAGTTCCACCTCGTTCGCGCTCCAGCAGTTCGCGCTTGATGTCGAGGCCCCAGGCGTATCCGCCCAGCGACCCGTCGGTGCGAATCACGCGGTGGCAGGGGATCAGCACCGAAACGTGGTTTGCACCATTGGCGGAACCCGCCGCGCGCACTGCGCCGGGATTACCCGCAGCGGCGGCGATTTCGGCATAGCTGCGCGTCTCGCCCGAAGGGATGCGGCGCAGCGCGCGCCAGACGGCTTCCTGGAAGGCGGTGCCCTGAACGTCGATCGGAATGTGGTTCGAATCGCCGGGCTTCTCGACGGCGGCGATCACCTGCTCCAGCAGCGCCGTGAAGTCCGCTCCGCCCTCCACCAGTTCCGCGTTCGGAAAGCGCCGCGCCAGATCGTCGCGCCCTTCGCCGAAGGACAAGCGGCACACGCCCTTCTCCGTCGCCGCGACCAGCATCGGTCCCAGCGTAGTCATCACCACAGCCCAGCGAATCGTCGCGCCGCGACCTCCGTTGCGCCAGGCCGATGGGGTCATTCCCAGTCTCCCTTCGCTCGCTTCATAGAACCGGGAAGGTGCGCCGAAGCCGGCGTCGTATACGGCATCGGTTACCCGCCCGCCCGCGCTCAGCGCTTCGGCGGCGCGCTCCATCTTCAACGCGCGCGCGTAAGCTGCGGGGGAAAGACCGACTGCACGCTTGAACAGGCGCTGGAAATGCGTCGGACTGTAGCCGGTTTCCGCCGCCAGCCTGTCGAGCGGGATGCCCCCTGCGGCGGCGCGCAACAGCGCGACGGCCCGGACCACCGCTTCCTCATCGCGCGAGACTGCTTCCGGGCGGCATCGCAAGCAGGGGCGCAGACCCGCCGCCTCAGCTTCGGCCGGCGTGGCATAGAAGCGCACGTTCTCGCGCCGGGGCGGCCGCGCGGGACACGAAGGCCGGCAATATATGCCGGTGGAATGGACGCCGGTGACGAAGGCGCCATCGAAACGGCGGTCCTTGGCCAGCGCGATGCGCCAGCGGCTGTCATCGTCCATGGGCGGTTCGAGTGTCGTCACGGCGTCATGATACATGGCAGGTCTCCTTGCGAGATCAAGCGATGCCCGATCGCCCAACGCGGCGCCTCCCGCGACTTGCGGTCAATGCATTTTAGGATACTTCTGTTGAAAGTTCGGTCCAGAGTAGATGCCGTGAACGAGTTCGACGTCATTCAGTTGGCACAGGGCACTGATGAGTGGAGAAAGTGGCGCGCCTCGGGAATCGGCGCTTCGGATGCCTCTGTCATAATGGGCGAGAACCCATGGAAATCGGTTGAAGACTTGCGATTTGAAAAACACAATCCGCAGTTCGCAGCCAGGCTGAATTCCGCGATGGCTCGCGGCACGATTTTAGAACCGATCGCCAGAGACGCATATTGCCTCCGCAAAAAATTCGAAGTCCGGCCGCTATGCATTCAAAGCAAAGAGTTTCCCTGGATGCGGTGCAGCCTGGACGGTATCTGTCTCGAAAGGATGCATCTGGTCGAAATCAAATGTGGCGAAAAAGCCCACAAACATACCGCCCGATACCGTTCGCCGCCACGCCACTATTATGGCCAACTCCAGCACGCGATTGCCGTAACCCAATCAAAAGCTATCGATTTTTGGTGCTACCTTCCTGATCGACAACCGATTCTGACAACCATTCCAAGAAACGACTGGTATATAGAAAGATTGATATCGCGTGAGCTGGAATTTTGGGATTCGATCAAGGATTACGTGGCGAATTGAGAAAATGTAACCGCATGATCCGTCTGATCCTGGCAATAGTCGCCGCCATCTCAGCGACCATTTCAACCGCCGCCTTCGCGGATCCGGCCGATATCGCCGCCACCGCGCGCAGCGTGGTGCGCGTAGTGCTGATCTCGGAAGACGGAGGCGAATACGAGCTGGTGGGCCATGGTTCGGGCATCGCGGTCGGGCCGAACCTCATCCTCACCAACGCGCACGTCGTCACGCCGAACCGCGAGGACCCCGCGATCCGCATCGGCATCGTCCCCTCTCAGGGCAAGGGCGGCTGGTTCGCCGAAGTACAGGCATTCTCGCCGGGCAACGACCTGGCGCTACTGAAGCTCACCGAAGCCGGATCGCTGCCGGTGGCAACACTGTTCACCGGTCCGGTGAGCGACGGGCAGGACGTCTTCGCGGTGGGCTATCCCGGCGGAGTCGATCTGGCGCAAGGCTTCAACGTAGGAGACATGGTCACGCCCGCCAGCCCGGTGAAGACGCGCGGCACCGTGTCCACCGGACGTTCGGCCAAGCAATTCGACACCATACTCCACACCGCAGCGATCGGTGCGGGCAACAGCGGCGGACCGCTGCTCGACACATGCGGCCGCGTCGTCGGCGTGAACAGCTTCGGCACGATCTCCGACGGAAGCGATTCGGAATTCTTCTTCGCCGTCTCGATGCGGGAGATCACCCGCTTCCTGCTGGCCGCCAAGGTAAAGGCGCATGCCACCGGCACACCCTGCCGCAGCCTCGCCGAGCTCGATCAGGCCGAAGCCGCGCGCCTCGCGGGCGAGCGCGCGCGTTCCGATGAGCAGGCGCGCAAGGACGAGATCGCCTTCGACAAGGCGGAACGGCAGGCACAGATGGAAGTGATCTCCTCCCGCGAGAACGGCATGGCGCTTGCCGGCGTCGCGGTGCTGCTCGCCATCATCTCGGCAGGCACGGCGATCTTCCTCGCACAGAAGCAGCGCAAGCGCGACGTCGTGCTGACCAGCATCGCCGCCGGGCTGCTGCTGATCGGCGCGGCGATCGCGTGGTTCACGCGCCCCGCGCTCGGCGAGATCGACGCGCGGGCGCGGGAGATCGTCCAGAAGGGCCAGGCCACGCAACCGGCCGCCCTCACCAAGCCGGCCTCGGGCAAGCTCGTTTGCGTAATCGACAACAGCCGCAGCCGAATCACGGTTTCGGACACCACCGACGTTCCACTCGAATGGCGCGCCGACGGCTGCGTCAACCAGCGCAGCCAGTACGGGATCGGCAGCAGCGGCTGGTCGCGCATCCTCGTGCCCGGCGACGAGGACACGGTGACCATCGCCAGCTTCGACCCCGCGACCGGCAGCTATCGCACCGAACGCTACCCGCTGGGCATAGACGACATGACGAAACTGCGCGCGGCGCGCGCCAGGATCGAGGCCCCGGGCTGCGGCGCCGGAGAGGCAGCCGCACACAAGCTGGGCGCCGACCAGGACCAGTTGCGCGCGCTGCTTCCTTCCGCTCCGAACGAAAGGCTGGTCTATAATTGCGGCCCGGCGCAATAATAGCCGAGTGAGAAATCAACGTCGGGGGCAACGGATGCGTTTCATTTTCCCCAACCGGCCCACCCCGCCTTGCATCGTGTGAAAATCGTCGCTATGCGCGCCCCCGACTGCGGCACCCCGCGCTTTTTCGCGCGGCATCATGTGCCCGCCCATCCGGTAAGAGGGAACCGACGCGCGTGGAGAATTCCGGCGGTATTACGGCGAGCTTGCAAGGGCGTTACGCCTCCGCTCTTTTTGATCTGGCCAGCGAGCAAGGCGTGGTCACGGCAGTCGAGGGCG
>DASWWL010000025.1:0-4040 GCA_036400975.1 Novosphingobium sp.
GATCGGGAGGATCTGGTCCTTGAAGCGTCCTTCCGCGATCGCGCGGCTGGCGCGCTGGTGGCTGGTCACCGACAGCGCGTCCATGTCCTCGCGGCTGATGCAGTGACGCTCGGCAACGTTCTCGGCGGTGATGCCCATGTGATAGCCGTCGATCGGATCGCCCAGCCCAACGGTCAACGCGTCTTCCAGCGTGATGTCGCCCATCTTCTTGCCCCAGCGCGAGGCATGATCGTGATAGGGCACGTTGGACATGCTCTCGGCGCCGCCGGCTACGGTAATGTCCGCCTCGCCCAGCTTCATCATCTGCGCGGACGAAACGATCGCCTGCACGCCCGAACCGCACAGGCGGTTCAGCGTCAACGCGGGAACGTCCACGGGAATATCCGCCTTGAGCGCCGCGACACGACCGAGGAAATTGTCGCGCGCGCTGGTCGGCATGACCTGCCCGAACACGACATGCTCGACATCGGCCGGCGCCACGCCGGCGCGAGCGAGCGCCTCGGTCACCACCTTGCCGCCGAGATCACCGGGCATGAACCCCTTCAACGATCCGCCGAAATCGCCGATCGCCGTGCGAACACCGCTGACGATGTAAACGTCTTCCATAATCGCTTTCCTTGCCCCTCAAAGGGTTAGAGAGGAATGTTACCGTGCTTCTTCCACGGGTTCTCCAGCTGCTTGTTACGCAGCTTGCGAAGCCCGAGCGCAATCCGCCGGCGCGTGGAATGTGGGTAGATCACCTCGTCGATGAAACCCTTGGCCGCGGCGACGAAGGGATTGGCGAAGCGGTCCTCGTATTCCTTGGTCTTGGCAGCGATGCCTTCCGCATCCTGGCCGCGGAAGATGATCTCCACCGCACCCTTCGCGCCCATCACCGCGATCTCGGCGGTGGGCCAGGCGTAATTGAGGTCGCCGCGCAGGTGCTTCGAGGCCATCACGTCATAAGCGCCGCCATAGGCCTTGCGCGTGATGATGGTGATCTTCGGCACGGTGGCTTCGGCATAAGCGTAAAGCAGCTTGGCGCCGTGCTTGATGATGCCGTTATGCTCCTGGTTCGTGCCGGGGAGGAAGCCCGGAACATCCACGAAAGTGATGATCGGAATGTTGAAGGCGTCGCAGAAGCGCACGAAGCGCGCCGCCTTCTTCGAGGTATTGATGTCGAGCACGCCCGCCAGCACCATCGGCTGATTGGCGACGACGCCCACCGTGCGGCCCTCCACCCGGCCGAAACCGCAAATGATGTTCGCGGCATGGGCGGGCTGGACCTCGAAGAAATCGCCCTCGTCGAGCGTCTTCCGGATCACCTCGTGCATGTCGTAAGGCTGGGTCGCCGATGCGGGGATCAGCGTGTCCAGGCTGTCCTCGATGCGGTCCCACGGGTCGGCGGAAGGACGCTCGGGCACTTCCTCCTTGTTCGACAGCGGCAGGAAGTCGAAGAAATCGCGGGCTGCGAGCAGGATCTCGATATCGTTCTCGAAGGCGAGATCGGCGACCTAAGTCTTGGTCGTATGGGTGATCGCGCCGCCCAGTTCCTCCTGCGTGACGATTTCGTTCGTGACCGTCTTCACCACGTCCGGGCCGGTGACGAACATGAACGAACTGTCCTTCACCATGAAGATGAAGTCGGTCATCGCCGGCGAATATACCGCACCGCCCGCGCAGGGGCCCATGATGAGCGAAAGCTGCGGCACGACGCCCGAAGCACTGACGTTGCGCTGGAAGATCTCGGCATAGCCGGCCAGCGCCGCGACGCCTTCCTGAATGCGCGCGCCGCCGGAATCGTTCAGCCCGATCACCGGCGCGCCGACCTTCATCGCCATGTCCATGATCTTGCAGATCTTCATGGCGTGCCGCTCCGAAACGGCGCCGCCGAACACGGTAAAGTCCTGACTGAACAGAAACACCAGGCGACCGTTGATCGTGCCTGACCCGGTAACGACGCCGTCACCCGGAATGTGTTCCTCGTTCGCGCCGAAATCCACGCAGTTATGCTCGACATACATGTCGACTTCTTCGAAGCTGCCTTCGTCGAGCAGGACTTCGATACGCTCGCGCGCGGTCAGCTTGCCCTTGGCATGCTGGTTATCGATACGGCGCTGGCCGCCGCCAAGCTTGGCCGCGGCGCGGCGCCTTTCCATTTCGGCGATATTCGCTGTCATGCGCGCAAATCCCTCGTGATGCTGCCAGCCGCCTAGTCGCGGCGGAGGGGCAGCGTCAATAGGATTTAATCGCGCGGTTAAAACGTTCTCCCCCGCCACGTGCAAGGGGAAGCCCACGAAATGGGCCACGAGACTTCCAAAGATGCGCGGCAGCGCCCCGCCCCGCTTCGGCTCATCGCATCAGAACAAGTTCTTCCGCCATCGACGGGTGAAGCGCGACCGTGGCGTCGAAATCGCCCTTCGTCAGCCCCGCGCGCACGGCGATTGCCGCCGCCTGAAGGATTTCGGGCGCCTCGGGACCGATCATGTGAACGCCCAGTACGCGATCGGAATTGGCATCAACGACCAGCTTGTAGAGACCGCGTTCATGACGCTCGGCAAACACGTTCTTCATCGGACGAAAATCCGAGGAATAGATCTTCACGTTGCCGTAGCGGTTGCGCGCCTCGCCTTCGGTAAGCCCAACGGCGGCAAGCGGCGGCTGCGAAAACACGGCGCTGGGTATGCAGTCGTAGCCGATCGAGCGCGGAGCGCCGCCAAAGACGCTGTCAGCAAAGGCATGGCCCTCGCGGATGGCGATCGGCGTAAGCTGTACGCGATCGGTGACGTCTCCTACCGCATAGATGCTGTCGCAGCTCGTCTTGCTGAACTCGTCGACCGGTATCTCGCCCTTGGCGCCAAGCTCGATACCGGCATTTTCCAGGCCTAGGCCCTCTGTCTTGGGCCGGCGGCCCGTAGCGATCAGCACGACGTCCGCCGGAATCGGATCAAGCTTTCCGGGGGTTGCAAGAAAACTCCCGTCTGCGAGCTTTTCCACTTTGGTGATCGGGCAATGGAATTTGTACTCGATGCCGCGCGCCATGGTGATCTGCAGCAACCGGTCGCGCAAAGCCGCATCGTAACCGCGCAAAATCACCTCGCTGCGATTCACCACCGTCACATGACTTCCCAGCGCGTTGAAGATGCCCGCGAATTCCATCGCGATATAGCCAGCGCCCTGGATCACCACGCGCTTTGGCAATTCCGGCAGATGGAACATCTCGTTAGAGGTCAGACAATGTCCGGAACCTTCGAATTCGGGAACGACCGGCCAGGCGCCAGTGGCGACAAGGATGTACTTCGCGCTGATCTCCCGCCCGCTGGCCAGCCTCACGCCATGCGGACCGGTGATCGTGGCGCGCTCCTGAAAATGTTCGACATTGTTGTTGTCGAGAGTGGAAGTGTAAGCCTTCTCCAGCCGATCCACGTCGCGCAGCACCGTATCGCGCAAAGTCGGCCAGTCGAACCGCATGCCTTCCACCGTCCAGCCATAATTGGCGGCGTCCTGCAATTCCTCGGCGAAGTGCGATCCGTAGACCAGCAGCTTCTTGGGCACGCAGCCGCGAATGACGCAAGTTCCACCGATGCGATGCTCCTCCGCCACCGCGACTTTCGCGCCGTGAGAAGCCGCAACCCGACTCGCGCGCACGCCGCCCGAGCCCGCGCCGATGACAAAGAGGTCGTATTCGTAGTCCGCCATGAAGCGCTCCTGTTATGGTCGCGCATATGGGACAGGGACGGCCGAGACGCCAATCTCCTTTTTTTAGCGGAAGCGAGGACTGCGGAGCGATCAGGTAAGGTCGTCGGGAACCTGTGTGCGTTTTGGGACTTGCCTCACACTTCAAAAATCCCGTCCCATCCGCTTGACATGTAGGAATGTTCTTCATACGTTCCGTTCTGTCAGGTTTCCAGACTGACAAAACCGCGACGGGTGCGGGAGGCGCGAAAGGCCTTTTGCTTCTCTTGTCTCCCGTAGTGCGGTCGGCGCCCGCGCGGTCCGGAAAGGCCGCCACGGGATGCGGCGGATGGACAGGCCGGTGAATGCCACACCGGCATGGACGA
>DASWWL010000026.1:0-4976 GCA_036400975.1 Novosphingobium sp.
GCCAGGCTCTGCATCCCGCGCCGCATATCGGTGTGACCCATCGCGATCCACACCCGCGCACCCGCCGGAATCACCGCATCGCCTTCAAGGCTGCCACCGTAAGCGCGGGTGGGGCCGAGGCGAAAATCCGCAATCGCCGGCCGTCGGGGAACTCCAGAACGATCGCGGCTGCAGGCTCTTCGATCGACGCGTCGGCGACGGCACCGGGATCGTCCTCGATCACTGCCGGAACGAATGCCTCCCGAACCTTGCGCAACGCCGTCCGCCGCCACAGGTAGATCAAGCCTCGGGAAACGTCATGGCGACGTGCGACATCCGCCACACATGCGCCTGGCGAAAATGCCTCGCGCAAAATCTCGAGCCGATCTTCATCCGACCAATCCCGGCGGCGTCGCGCCCCCGTCAGCACCGTTACCTGCGTCATGGCTGTCCTGAGTACGTCCTATTGCACGACCGAAAGGACGTCCTGACACACCGGACGGCATCAGCAAGCGCGGCTCACCGGACGGTTACGGATGCGCCACCCATCGAGAAAAAGCAGCGGCGGCAGGAAGAGCACGAAAAAGATCTCGGGGTCGAGCGTCACGCGCCAGTCGGCGACGAGCCCGACGATCCCGCCCAGCGCGATTTGAACGAGGGGGCGCGGGATCGAAATGGGGAGCAGCCGGGCCAATATGCCGCTCACCACCACGGCAAAAAGCAATGTCAGGACGAGTGTTACGGTTTCCAACTGGCCTCTCGAACAAGAAATTCTGTGCGATTGCTCATTAGCTTTGTGAAGCGCTCGCGCCAGTCTTGTCCGAGAAGGCTGCGCTCCTAGGCCACCGCCTCCGCATCATCGTGGATCGGGATTGCCCCCTCGGCACGGTCAACCGGATCACCTACGAGAATGGCGAATTTCGCGCCCCGATAATAAATATCGGGACGATGCCAGGCGCGGGTCACGATGAGGACCGTTCCGTCGATCTCGACGTGCTCGCCTGGCTTGGGAGAGCGCGCGAAGTGGAAACTTCCTCGGGGCGCTGCCGAGTTTCGGTCATGCCCGGCAAAGACGTCAATGAGCATTTCATCCTCCTTCATTCTGTTGGGATGTTTTGGGCGCGGGGTAGTGCCAGAGCTCGCCCTGGCCGCGCGCGGCGCGATATTGCCGTTCGGCAAATTGCCAGTTCGCCAGTTTGTCCCACCAGGCGGCGAGCCAGTTGGCGCGATCTTGCCGATAGTCGATGTAGTAGGCGTGCTCCCAAACGTCGCAGGCGAGGAGCGGTGTGATGCCGTCCTGCAGAAGGGGTGTGCCAGCATCGTGCGTCGATAGCACTTCCAGGCCATCCCCGCGCGCGACCAGCCAGACCCATCCGGATCCGAAATGACCGCTGCCTTCGGTGATGAAGCGCTGCTGTAGCGATGCGACGTTTCCGAAAGCGGAAGCGATTGCGCCTGCGAGTTGCCCCGAAGGGGTTGAAACGCTTGGGTTCATGCTTTCCCAGAAGAAGCTGTGATTCCAGGCCTGCGCCGCATTGTTGAACAGACCATGGGCGCGGCTGCCGTGGGCGATCCTGATGATCTCTTCGAGAGAATGCGCGGAGAAATTCTCCTCCGAAAGCAGGCGATTGAGCGTCTCGACATAGCGCGCGTGGTGCTTGCCATGGTGGATTTGCAGCGTTTCTGCGGAGAGGACTGGCTCCAGGTCCCCGACGCCATAAGGGAGCGCTGGTAGCTCGAAAACCAACTGATCGGAGGCGGAGGAGGAGAGCGTTGCGCTCGAGCTTCGATTAGCCATCATGGGTCTCCTTGAGAGCAGGTGAGGAAAAGGTCCGGGCTGGCCGGAAAGTGAGCACCAGAGCATCGCGCCATCCCGGACGATCGTTGTCGGCAGCCGTGATCGGGCTGACGCAATGATGCAGGCGGCTATCATCGAGGAATACGGCGTCTCGCGGTTGCGAGAGGGTGACTTCAGCCAAGAAGCGGCCATCTTCGGTGATTGTCGTGACCCCGCCCGCGACATTGTGCCGGCCAACCAGCATCATCAGAACAGCGGAGACACCGTCCCGATGCAGGCCCTCGGGAGTCGGGTGCCCGGTTTCCATCGCATCGGCCGCGATGCGGAATTGATGCATCTCAGCGTGCCATGCGGGTTCGGTCCAGCGCGCCAGCGCGCCTGCAAGCGCTTCTCCGATTTGGAGCAGTGTTATTGTTACGGGATGAACGGCAATCGCTCGCTCGACCGGCGAGAACCAGCGCGCGAAACCACCGTTCAAGCGATTGTGTTGGCGGCTTTGATAGTGCGGTTGATGGCGTTTGAGACTGATTGATCCCTCGTCGAGATGGAACGCTGCAAACCGTCGCCGGCGGTAGCCTCCACCGTCTCCCATCCAGCAATCGGGATCGAGCCGGTCCCAGCTGCGAGCGAACGTGGTCCAATCGGGGAAGCCGACTGGAATCGGGCCCGCACTCCACTCGGCCGGTGATCCGCGGAGGTAGCCATCCTTTTTTAGCGTTTCGACCCGCCCGGTTGCCGGGCTGCATCCAATGGGCGCTGGAAGAACACTGTCCAGATCAAACGCCATGGGCCAGCTCCGCAATTTTCGCGCTGAGCGCGGCGATGCAAAGCGCGATCGCGTCGATCTCATGGATGCCGGCCCATTCGCCATGGGCTCCGGCGACTATGGCTCCTCGCTCGTCCGGCTCGATCCAGCACCCCGGCGGGACAAGCGTGGTCGCGGCCGTTCGAGAAGCCGAGTAGCGAAGCGCGCGCGCGCGCGTGCCGTCGGCGTGCGTCCAGATCCCCTCTTCGACGACGGCGAGCTCGCGGAGGGCGGGGAACACCGCGAGCGCGATTTGGGAATCGAGCGCGCGGCTTGGCGCAACGGCGCGCTGGCAAGCCGCAAGCGCGGCCGCAAGCGCGGTTCCGCCGAACTGCGTTTCGCCGACCGGGGACAAGGCACATGCGCTCATGGCATGCTCGCCTTGCTGGTGACGGCGTGACCGCAGGCCATAGCGTTGCGAACGGGCTCGCAGATCTCCTGCAGGAGGCCATCACCTATCGCGTAGACCCAGCCATGGAGCGTCAGTTCCGCCCGCCGCTCCCAGGCGCCGCGTACAAGCGGGTTCACCGACAACGCCTCGACCTGGGCGACGACGTTGCGCTCACACAGATCATCAGCCTCAGGCGAGTAGGTTGGGGTCATGCGCCTGTGGGACCGGCAGAGCCCACGAACCGGTGTTAGCCAGCTGCCCATGGCGTCATGGGTTTCTCGGGCCATCGCCGCCTGGATGCCGCCGCATCCGTAATGGCCTACGACGATGATATGCTTCACCTCGAGAACCTCGACGGCGAACTGAAGGGCGGCGGCGAAGTTGGGATCATTCGCGATCGCCAGGTTGGCAACGTTGCGGTGAACGAACATTTCGCCAGGGTCGAGATCGACGATTTCCGTCGCCGGCACACGGCTGTCCGAGCACCCTATCCAAAAGTAGCGGGGCCGCTGCTGGCCGACGAGACGACTGAAAAAACCGGCATCGACGAGGGTCTTGGCGGAAGCCCACGCACGATTGCGGGCGAACAGGGAAGGCAGGCCCTCGGCACGTGGACCAGTGGCACCGGTTTTCTCTTCCTCGCTCGCCCGCAACCGCCTCATTGCCCCGTCTTTTGCAGATCGACGATCCTCAGATAGGGCTTGAGGGTCTTGTACCCCTGCGGGAACTGGCGTGAGGCCTCCTCATCCGATAGTTTGGGCGAGATCACGACCGGTTCTCCCGGCTCCCAATTGACCGGGGTGGCGATGCTGCGGGCATCGGTGAGCTGGAGACTGTCGATGGCGCGCAGGATTTCCGGGAAATTGCGCCCCGTCGAAGGGGGATAGGTCAGGATCAGGCGGACCTTGTGCGCCGGGTCGATGACGAAGACCGAGCGTACCGTGACCGTCGGGTCGCTTTGCGGGTGGATCATGTCGTAAAGCTTCGAAACCTTGCTGTCGGGGTCAGCGATCATCGGGAAGTCGAGCTTTGCCCCTTGGGTCTCCTCGATATCGAGTTCCCACTTGTGATGGGCTTCGACGGGATCGACAGAGAGGCCAATCGGCTTCACCTTGCGTTTGTCCCATTCGGGGCGAAGCTTCGCGACTTCCCCGAGCTCCGTGGTGCACACCGGTGTGAAATTCTTGGGATGGCTGAAGAGCACGCCCCAGCTGTCACCCAGCCAGTCGTGAAAGCGGATGCGTCCTTGCGTGGTGTCCTGTTCAAAGTCGGGGGCGATCTGCCCAAGTTGAATGGTCATGGAGACTCCTTCATGCTGTGCACCCAATGTGGTTCAGCCGGGTCCATCAAACAAACGAATGTTATTAATGGTTTTCCGCAATAATATTGCGGTTAATCTGAGGATGCTCGCCGACCCCCGCCATACCGTCGAGAAGCGAAAAGGGAGCGCAGAGCACGACCGCTCTCTTCGCTGACGATGCCGATCGCCCGCACAAATAAGCCTGCGGTCGCGAGCGGGATGGCGTTGCGGGCTCGCAAGGAACGGACGAAGGCGTTGCACGCACCGCCGAACCGATCCCGTTCGGTTTCGCGCTTTTCCTCACGATTTGTTTCTTCTCCCCCGCGAGGATTTGGCCGGGGATTTGGTGCGCGGAGTTTGAGCCTCCGCCGAAGGCGGGTCGGCTCTCCATCCGCATTCCGGTGGCCAGATCATCGTGACGTCGAAAGGCGGGGGCACTTCCTTGAAGCGTGTCCCGGCATCGCGATGCGCCTGGTGTTCAGAGTCCATAGCGATGAGAATCCCTGCGGCGACCGCCACGAAGAACACCATGATCGCAAGGAACGCCTCGTCGCTGATGGCGCCGGCGTCGTGGAAGCAATACAGCATCACGCTGATCCCCAGGATCATCGCCCCCAACGCGGCGATTGCCGTCCACATTTCAACCCTAGGCGGCGGTGGCGGCGGTTCGGGCCGGAAAGACCCTAGCGGCTTCATCTCGGTC
>DASWWL010000027.1:0-13879 GCA_036400975.1 Novosphingobium sp.
TCACCTTGACGCAATCGGCTTCGATCTCGTCGGCTACGGCTGCACCACCTGCATCGGCAACTCGGGGCCGCTGGCGGAGCCGATCAGCAAGGCGATCAACGAGAACAACATCGTCGCCGCCTCGGTCATCTCGGGCAACCGCAACTTCGAAGGCCGCGTCAGCCCCGACGTGCGCGCGAACTTCCTCGCCTCGCCGCCGCTCGTCGTCGCCTATGCGCTGAAGGGCACCGTGGTGGACGATTTCACCACCACGCCCATCGGCACGGACAAGGACGGCCAGGACGTGTTCCTGAAGGACATCTGGCCTACCAACTCCGAAGTCGCGAGCACGATGGCAGGCTGCGTCGACCGGCAGATGTTCCAGGCGCGCTACGCCGACGTCTACAAGGGCGACAAGCACTGGCAGGCGATCAACGTCACCGGTTCGGAAACCTACCAGTGGCGCGCCGGATCGACCTATGTCGCCAACCCGCCCTACTTCGAGGGCATGTCGATGACCCCGGCCCCGGTGCAGGACATCGTCGAGGCCAAGCCGCTGCTGATCCTGGGCGATTCGATCACCACCGACCACATCAGCCCCGCCGGCAATATCAAGGCCGACAGCCCCGCCGGGCAGTGGCTGCTGGAGCATCAGGTCGCCAAGGCGGACTTCAACTCCTACGGCGCGCGCCGCGGCCATCACGAGGTCATGATGCGCGGCACTTTCGCCAACATCCGCATCAAGAACGAGATGGTGCCGGGCGTCGAAGGCGGCTTCAGCCGCTTCGGCGACGAGGTCGGCGCGGTCTATGACGTCGCCATGAAGCACAAGGCGGCGGGCACACCGATGGTCGTCGTCGCGGGCAAGGAATATGGCACCGGTTCCAGCCGTGACTGGGCGGCCAAGGGCACCAACCTTCTGGGCGTGCGCGCGGTTATCGTCGAAAGCTTCGAGCGCATCCACCGCTCGAACCTGGTCGGCATGGGTGTGTTGCCGCTTCAGTTCAAGGATGGTGACACTCGCCAGAGCCTCGGCCTGACCGGCGACGACAGCTTCACGATCCTGGGCGTTGCCAGCCTCCAGCCGCGCCAGGACGTGACGGTGGAAGTGACCCGCAAGGATGGTTCGAAGTTCACCTTCACCGCGCTCTGCCGCATCGATACGGCGAACGAGGTCGAATACTTCAACAATGGCGGCATCCTGCACTACGTGCTGCGCAAGCTGGCGTCGTAAGTCACTGCCGCCAGGCGAATACAGAAAAGCCCCGCCCGGTCCGCCGCGCGGGGCTTTTTCATGGTATGAGATTTTTCGATCTGTGTTCGCGCCTGCCCTATTCTTGAAGGGAAAGGCCCCGCAACGTCAGCGATTCTGGCCCGGCACCCACAACACGTCCCCGTCGCCCGCCGCATTGATCGCGCGGGCCAGGACGAAGAGATAGTCCGACAGCCGGTTCACATAAGCGAGAGTGGCGGGGTTGGCCGGCTCCTGCGCAGCCAGCGCCGTCATCGCACGCTCGGCCCTGCGGACGGAGGCACGAGCGACGTGGACCCGCGCGGCGGCTTCGCTACCACCCGGCAGGATGAAGCTGCGCAGCGGCTCCAGCCTTTCATTCAGCGCGTCGATCGCTCGTTCCAGCCATTCGACTTGCGCGGGAACGATGCGCAGAACCATCTCCGAAGGCGTGAAGTCCTCTCCCGGTGTGGCGAGATCGGCGCCAAGGTCGAACAGGTCGTTCTGGATGCGGGTAAGCGAAGGCGCGTCGGGCAGGTCGGCCATTGCCGCCACGGCCAGACCGATGGCGCTGTTCGCCTCGTCCACTGCGCCGATGGCTTCCATACGCGCGGCGTGCTTGTGCGTCCGCGAACCGTCGACGAGACCCGTGGTGCCGTCGTCCCCGGTGCGCGTGTAGATCTTGTTAAGCCTGACCAAGGGGTCAGCGGCTCACGGCCAGCAGGATCGCGACGACGACGATCGCCAGCGCCTGATACTTGATGCGCGCGAACATCATCTTGTTCTGGCGCAACTGCATCTCGGTAGCGCCGGCGCCTTCATCGCGCTCGAGATCGAGCTTGGTGCTCTGCAGGAACGCGATGATGCCGCGCACGAGGCTGACGACCACCATGATCACCAGCACGACGATGAGCGGAATGAGGATATAGTTCATGGAAGGACATGTAATGCTTCGGACAGCGAAATGCCAGCCGGGAAGCTGCGGCTGCGCAACGCCCGAACCAGCGCGCGGCCGTCCTCACCGGCACGGCGGAGATCGGCGAGCGATGGCGAGCCGCGCCGCTTGGCCAGCTTGCGGCCGTCGGCCTCGACCAGCAGGCCATGGTGATGCCAGACGGGCACGGGCAGATCGAGCAATGCCTGCAGCAGCCGGTGCACGTGGCTGGCGGCAAACAGGTCCATTCCCCGCGTCACCAGCGTGACGCCGTCCGCCGCATCGTCGAGCGTCGCCGACAGATGGTAGCTCGATGGGGCTTCCTTGCGCAGCAGGACGACGTCGCCGAAGATTTCCGGCGTAGCGCGATGCTGTCCGGCGATTTCATCGGTCCAGATCAGCGAGCCGGCGCGCGCGGTGGCCTGCGCCATGTCGATCCGCCACGCCGCGCCTTCGGGATCAATGCCGCGACCCCGGCAGGTTCCTGGATAGAGCGGACCGTCCGGGCCATGCACCTTTGCCGCCGCCGCGATTTCGGCGCGGGTGCAGCGGCAGGGATAGAGCAGGCCCATCGCTTTCAACCGCTCCCCGGCCGCAGCGTGATCGCCCAGCCGTTCCGACTGGATAGCCGCTGCGCCGTCCCAGTCCAGCCCGAGCCAGCGCAAGTCGTCGAGGAACTCCGCCGCCAAACCGGGCCGGCTGCGCGTGCCGTCGATATCCTCGATCCGCAGCAGGAATCGCCCGCCCCGCGTCCGCGCCAGATCGTGCGCGACCACGGCAGCATAGGCATGACCGAGATGCAGCGATCCATTAGGGCTGGGGGCAAAACGGGTGACGATCACGCCCGATCCTCCTGTGGATTGCGCCTTATCGCAACCCTTGACGGCGAAACCTCCACCATGCTCAAACCTTTCCATGCGTTGCCATGAAATCGCAACAGCGGCCTGCGACAGGAGGCCATGCTCAAGTCGGAGCTGATAGAGCGCGCGGCCCGGTTCCGCAGCGCAGGGGAGGATCCCTCCCGCAGTCTGTCGGATTGCCCGGCCCTTGTCCTCAACGCCGACTACACGCCGCTATCGTATTATCCTCTGAGCCTGTGGCCATGGCAGACGGCGATCAAGGCGGTGTTCCTCGAACGCGTCGATATCGTCGCCAGCTATGACCGCGAGGTGCATTCGCCAAGCTGGGCGATGCAGATTCCCTCGGTCATCGCGCTGCGCCAGTACGTCCGACCTTCGGAATTTCCCGCCTTTACCCGGTTCAACGTATTCCTGCGCGACCGCTTCTCGTGCCAGTATTGCGGCAGCCCGCACAACCTGACTTTCGACCATGTCGTGCCGCGACGACTTGGCGGACGGACGAGCTGGGAAAACGTCGCCACCGCCTGCGCGCCCTGCAACATGCGCAAGGGCGGGCGGACGCCGAAGCAGGCACACATGCCCCTACTGATAGAGCCGATCCGGCCCACCAACTGGCAGCTTCAGGAACGCGGCCGCGCCTTTCCGCCAAACTACCTGCACGAAACCTGGCGGGATTGGCTCTACTGGGATGTCGAGCTGGAAGCCTGAGCTTCATCGTAAGATTTCGTTTACCATGTTTGCCTTAGCAAAAGCGGCATGGAAACGACCGACATCGGCGACACGCCTTCTTCACCCTGGACCGCCGCGCAAAGGCCTCTCCGTCAAAGCGCGCGCCCGAAGCTGGCTGCGCTTGGCGTCCGCCCGCAACGCGTGCACTGGAGCATCGCCTTGCTGACGATCTGCACCGCCGCGAGCATCCTCACGGGATCCTACCGGGGAAAGCCCTCGCAGTCGCGCGACCTGGAACCGGTCGTCATCGCGACAGCAATGCGTTAGGGTCAGGGCCTATTAATCGTGCCCATGGCGCGCCTGTCCGCCACTGACGTCACCGCGACATCCATCGTCACATTGCCGACGGTGCGGACGATATCGGGGATCATCTCGACCGCCACCAGCAGCGCCAGCGGCGCGATGGGCACGCCCATGGCGAGGGCAATCGGGCCTGTCGAGGCAACGAAGCTGACCGTGCCAGGCAGCGACACAGAGCCGAGCGTGGTCAGCAGCGAGACCGCGACGCCTGTCATCAGCGCAGCCGGGGTAAGCGGGACGCCCGCGAGGTGCGCCGCGTAGATCGCGACGGCGAGGTTCATCGCCGGACTGGTCGCACGAAACAGGGCGACGGCGAGCGGCAGCACGAAATCGGCACTGGTCTGCCCTATGCCAAGCTTCCGGCAGGCCGCGAGCATCGCCGGCAGGCTGGCGAGCGACGATTGCGTCGATAAGGCGACGGTTTGCGCGGGCAGCACCGCACGGGCAAAAGTGCCGGGCCGCAGCCGGCCACCCAGAATCGCAACGCCGTATCCCGCAATCAGGATGACGATGCCCGTCGCGCTCACCGTCAGGATATAATGCGTGAGCGCACCGATCGCCGACGCGCCGCTATCCGCAGCAAGGCCCAGCGCCAGCGCGAAGACGCCGACCGGAGCGAGCGCAAGAACCCAGCCGATCACGATCATCATGGCCCCCGCGACGCCTTCGAACAGCAAGGCAAGCTGACGGCGAGGCGCTTCGGCAAGGCGCGTCGAGGCCAAGGCGAAAAGCGTGGTGAACAGGATCAGCGGCACCATTGCGCCCTGCGCGGCGGCATCGACCACGTTTTCCGGGACGAGCGCCAGAACGAAGTCGGCGAAACCCGGCAGCTTCGCGGACGCCTGCCCATCTTGTCCGGCAAGCGTCGTCATTGCGCCGGGGGGTATGGGCGCCAGGCGCAGCAACAGCGGCACCGCGAAGGCCGCCAGCAGCGCGCCGCCAGCGAGGATCGCGGCGAAGAGGCCGATCGTACGGCGCGCCATCGGCCCGGCATGAGCGGCGGCGACGGTCTGGACCACGCCGGTGAACAGCAACGCGATAACGAGGGGCACGATCGTCATCTGCAGCGCTCGCAGCCACAGCACGCCTACGGGACGAGCCACGGCGAGGACCGGCCCTTCCAGCGCAGCGCCGCTCAGCACCATGCCGATGGCCAGTCCGGCGAGCAGCGCGGCGAAAGTACGCCTGGCAGGCACGGATATTTCCGGCAGCGCCGCCGCGCCTATGGGGGGTTCGGTGATGATGGCGACGTCCCCTTTCTCAACGGGATGTAGCGGGACGGAGGGAATATCCGCAAGCGGCAGCCCGGTTGCGCCGCACGCGCTTTTGCGCGCGTGACATTGCCGCCGTGCCGCTACATAGATTTGCGGGCATTCCCGCGGATTATGGATCTCGCATGACACGGCAGTATTTCGGCACCGACGGCATCAGGGGAAGAACCAACGCGGGGGTGATGACCGCAACGGTGGCGATGAAGGTGGGGCAGGCGGCGGGGCGCCGTTTCCTGCGCGGCGATCACCGGCATCGCGTGGTCATCGGCAAGGACACCCGCCTGTCGGGCTACATGCTCGAAAGCGCGATGGTCGCAGGCTTCACCAGCGTCGGCATGGACGTGATCCTGCTGGGGCCGATGCCGACGCCTGCAGTCGCCATGCTCGCGCGCGAAATGCGCGCCGACGTGGGCGTAATGATCTCCGCCAGCCACAATCCATTCGAGGATAACGGCATCAAGCTGTTCGGACCGGACGGCTTCAAGCTCTCCGACGAAGATGAGATGGCGATCGAGGCGATGCTTGCCGAAGACCAGCCGCTGGCCCCCAGCCACGACATCGGCCGCGCCCGCCGCATCGAGGACGCGCGCGGACGCTATATCCACGCGGTCAAGAGCTCGCTGCCGCATGACGTCCGCCTCGACGGCCTGAAGATCGTCGTCGATTGCGCCAACGGCGCAGCATATCAGGTCGCGCCCTCCGCCTTCTGGGAGCTTGGCGCCGAAGTGACGGCTATCGGGGTCACGCCCAACGGCAAGAACATCAACGACAAGGTGGGATCGACGCACCTCGATCTCGTCAAGGAAACCGTCGTCGCCTCCGGCGCGGACATAGGCATCGCGCTGGATGGCGATGCCGACCGCCTGATCGTCGTCGATGAAAAGGGCGCGACCGTCGATGGCGACCAGATCATGGCGCTGATCGGCAGCCAGTGGGCCGAACAGGGCCGCCTTGCCGGTGGCGGCGTCGTAGCCACGGTCATGTCGAATCTCGGCCTGGAACGCTTTCTCAACGGCCGCGGGCTGGAGCTGGCGCGCACCAAGGTCGGCGACCGCTATGTGCTCGAGACGATGCGCGCGAAGGGTTACAATGTGGGCGGCGAGCAATCCGGCCACATGATCCTGCTGGACCATGCCACCACCGGCGACGGCACGATCGCCGCGCTGCAGGTGCTGGCCGCGCTGGTGCGCTCCGGCAAGCCGGCAAGCGAGCTGCTCCATCTGTTCGATCCGGTGCCGCAGCTTCTGAAGAATGTGCGCTTCGCCGGCGGGAAGCCGCTCGACGATGCGCGGGTGCAGGCGGTGATCGCCGATGTCGAACGCTCGCTCGCGGGCCGGGGACGGCTGGTGATCCGGCCTTCGGGCACGGAGCCCGTGATCCGGGTGATGGCCGAAGGCGACGATGCCGGAGAAGTCAGGCAGGCCGTGGACGCGATCTGTTCCGCCGTGGCCGAGGCGGTCGCCTGATGCTGGAGATGCGCCCCGACTGCGAGCGTTGCGGCGCGGACCTCGCCGCCGAAGCGCCCGGCGCGTTCATCTGCAGCTTCGAGTGCACCTTCTGCGCCGAATGCGCCGAGGCGCTGGACGACCGTTGTCCGAATTGCGGCGGCGAGCTGATGGATCGCCCGACGCGCGCAAAAACCCTGCACGCCAAGTCGCCTCCATCGACCGCGCGACGGTACAAGCCCGCGTGACGACTGCTCCGCGCATCCTTTCGATCGCCGGCTCGGACAGCTCGGGCGGGGCGGGCATCCAGGCCGACATCAAGACGATCACAATGCTGGGCGGTTATGCAATGACCGCGATCACGGCGATCACCGCGCAGAACACGATGGGCGTCACCGCCGTCGAGGCACTGTCGCCCGAGATGGTCGTGGCGCAAATCGACGCCTGCCTCAGCGATATCGGCGCGGATGCCGTGAAAATCGGCATGCTCGGCTCACCCGAGATCGCCGCGGTCGTCGCAGACCGGCTGGAGACTTTGGCGGTGCCGATCGTGTTCGATCCGGTGATGATCGCCACAAGCGGCTCGGTGCTGGCCGACGCGGATACCATCGCGGCGTTCGAGCGTCTGATGCGCATGGCCACGCTTACGACCCCCAACGCCGACGAGCTGGGCGCGCTGGGGGGCCACGAAGGCATGGCTGTGCGGGGTGTGGCCTATCTTGCCAAGGGCGGCGACTTGCCGGGCAATATAGTGGAGGACATTCTGGTCGCTGCCAACGGCCGACGCACGGCCTGGCATGCGGCGCGCATCGTCACCCGCCATACCCATGGCACCGGCTGCACGCTGGCGAGCGCGATCGCCACCCTGCTGGGACGCGGGCTGTCGCTGGAAACGGCGATCACCGGCGCAAGGCAATTCGTTCGCGCCGCGCTGGCGGCCGCGCCGCGCTTCGGCCAGGGGCATGGACCCCTGGGGCATCACGCGGTGTGTGAGGATTTTCCTCAGCAGTCGAGTTCGTAGAATTCCACGATCTTCGCCCAGGCTTCCTCGGCGGTCTCGACCCAGTGGAACAGCTCGGGATCGTTGGGGTTGATGACGCCTTCTTCCACCATGGCGTCGAAATTGACGATCCGGCTCCAATAGTCGCGGCCGAACAGCAATACCGGGATCGGCTTCATCTTGCCGGTCTGGATCAGCGTCAGCAGTTCGAAGAATTCGTCCATCGTGCCCCAGCCGCCGGGGAACACGGCGACGGCGCGGGCGCGCAGCAGGAAGTGCATCTTCCTGAGCGCGAAATAGTGGAACTGGAACGACAGGTCGGGCGTCACGTATTCGTTCGGCGCCTGCTCGTGCGGAAGCACGATGTTGAGTCCGATCGAATCCGCGCCCGCATCGGCCGCGCCCCGGTTGGCGGCTTCCATGATCGAGGGGCCGCCGCCCGAACAGACGACGAACTGCCGCATGCCCTTTTCGACGACAGCGCATTCGCTGGCGAGACGGCCCAGCTTGCGGGCTTCCTCGTAGTATCTGGAATTGGCGATCAGCCGCTCGACCACTGCCTTGCGCTCGGGCGTGGTCGCCGTCTCGCGCATGGCTTCGCAATGTTCGGGCGAAGGAATGCGCGCGGACCCGTAGACCACCAGCGTCGAGCCGATGCCGGCCTCTTCCATCAGCATCTCGGTCTTGAGCAGCTCAAGCTGGAAGCGCACCGGCCGCAGCTCGTCGCGCAGCAGAAAGTCGGTGTCGCGAAAGGCAAGCAGATAGGACGGGCTTTGCGTTTGCGGAGTGGCATTCACCTGCGCCTCGGCGAACGAGGCTTCCTGTTCGGCCTTATAGAAGCGGCGGCGGGTGAGTTTCTTTTCTTCTTCGGTCATGGGCCTTCCATGGCCCCGCCGCCCGCGCGGTGTCGAGTGGAATTACGGGCTGGCCGACGATCGGGAACCAAGCGTTGCGCTGGCGGCGGCTTCCCGGCCGCCTTTGCCGCGATAGGGCAGGCGTTCCTTCAACCGGTTGATCGGCTGCTCCAGCAGATACCAGGATGTCGAAGCGACCAGGATCGTGACCGCGGAGAGCACAACGAAGAGCAGCGGCCCTCTTGTCAGAGGCAGATTCAGATCGAACTTTCCCGACAGGTTTTCGAACAGAATCAATATCGCAAGATGATAGAGATAGATGCCGTAGCTGATCTTCCCGATGTACATCAGCGGCCGAGATTGCAGGATCGCGCCGAACCAGCCCGGAAAGCCGCGGCTCGCGCCCAGCACGAGCAGCGCCATCGGAAGCGCCATCAGGAACTCTCCCCAGACATACCAGGCTTCGGCTGTGCCGGGCAGGAGCAAGGTCGTGAGCACGGGCGCCAGAACAATTCCGGCGAAGATCACACTCCAGCGGGGCGCCTGCCCGCCCCGGCCTTCATGCAACGCCATCAGGGCGCCGATGCCGAGGGCATCAAGAGCGGCCGGAGTGGCTACCCATATCGCGACGGTCGAGCCTGCATATGCGAAGAATACCGCGCGGAAAGCGACTGCGGCCACAACCGCGGCGAGAAACAGCCATTTCAGAAAACGCGCCGGCAGCGTCAGGACCAGCAGGGGCCAGACCAGGTAGAATTGCTCTTCTACGCTGAGGCTCCACAAATGTGCGGTTGCAGCCGGCCAGGCATTGTTGATCGCGATGAGAACATTGGAGAGATACAGCGCATGCCAAGGGAAGGTGGAGCGCATGTCCCCCAGATTGAGGATCAGGCAGGCGACGATCAGGGCGTAATAGGGCGGAAACAGTCGAATGGCCCGGCGCGCGTAAAAGGTGAACAGGCTGCTCTTGAGCCCACTCGCGCGCGCCTGATCGCGCTGCGACAGCAGGATGCCGGTGATCAGGTAGCCTGAGATGACGAAGAAGAGCCGGACGCCAAGGCCTCCCACAGCTTCGACCCAGAAATGGTGATGCAACACGGCGAGAACCGCAATCGCGCGCAAACCGTCGAGTTGGGGCTTCCTCTGCGATATTGCCTGCACTGCCTGAACCCCTTCGTTCGATCCCCAGGCCATGCAAGCAATCGCACTAACCAGATCAATGTTTCGGCGACCCTAACATAATTCGTGATATTTGACTTTAGTTATCATTTTATTTGACAGTTACCGGTTTATTTAACGCCCCTCGAAGGCGTCACGGCCTTCTTCTACGCGCAAAGTGCTGCACGGGAGTGGCCTGACCGGGCGGGATATGGCATCGAGCCGTCAGGCCTTCGGGAAGCCCGGCATTGGCCGAGGCATGGCGTGAAAGGGGAAGTAATTCTAGGCATGACAAGAAAGCTTCCTGTTCTCGTGACCGGCGGCGCCGGCTATATCGGCAGCCATGCCGTATTGGCGCTGGCCGACGCCGGCTGGCCGGTCGCGGTGATAGACAATCTCGTGACCGGTTTCCGCTGGGCGGTGCCCGAAGGCGTTCCGTTCTACGAAGGCGACATCGCCGATGCGACATTGCTCGCACGCATCTTCGTCGAACAGGAAATCGGTGCGGTGATGCATTTCGCCGGCTCCGTGGTGGTCCCCGAATCGGTCGAGAACCCGCTCAAGTATTACGACAACAACACCGCCCGCAGCCGCGCGCTGATCACGGCGGCGGTGGCGGCGAAAGTGCCGCATTTCATCTTCAGCTCGACCGCCGCGACATACGGCATGCCCGATGTCGATGCCGTGACGGAGGATACGCCCCGGCTGCCGATCAATCCTTACGGCATGTCGAAGCTGATGACCGAGCTGATGCTGGCGGATGTCGCCCGCGCGCATCCGCTCAATTACTGCGCGCTGCGCTATTTCAATGTCGCCGGCGCCGATCCCGAAGGCCGCGCCGGCCAGTCGACAGCGGGCGCCACGCATCTGATCAAGGTCACGGTCGAGGCGGCTCTGGGCAAGCGTGACGGGGTCGCGGTGTTCGGCCAGGACTACGAAACGCCCGACGGCACCGGCGTGCGCGACTATATCCATGTCTCCGATCTCGCCGCCGCGCATGTCCTGGCGCTGGAAGCGCTGATCGCGCAGCCGGAGCGATCGCTGACGATGAATTGCGGCTATGGCCGCGGCTTCTCGGTTCTGGAAGTGCTGGACGCCGTCGAACGGGTTTCCGGCAAACGGATCGAGCGACGCATGCAAGGGCGCCGGGCGGGCGATCCAGGGCGTTTAATCTCGGACAATGGACGGATCATGGCGACGCTGCCCTGGACGCCGCGCCATGCCGATCTCGATACTATCGTGGCCCATGCGCTCGCATGGGAGGAAAAACTTGGTTCGATCGCCGGGGCGTGATGCCCGCCGCGATTCGATGGGGAATGTGCCAATCTGGGTGAAGCGTGATTTCCGCTATGGGCGGAACGCCGCACTCTGGTAATGTCCCCATCGGAAGAGGGTCTGGCGGGTAGCTGCGCGAAAGCAGTTGCAAGAAACATATCGTCAGCGGCCACGCTGCGAATTTTGAAGAGGGTGGTTCTTCCGAATGCGTATTACGATGATTGGTTCGGGCTATGTCGGCCTGGTCTCGGGCGCCTGCTTCTCTGATTTCGGCCATGAAGTAGTCTGCGTCGACAAGGACGAGAGCAAGATCGTCGCGCTCAACGAAGGACGCATTCCGATCTATGAGCCGGGCCTCGACGATCTCGTTTCCCGCAATGCCGCCTCCGGCCGCCTGACTTTCACTACCGATCTTCCATCGGCCGTGGCGCAAGCGGATGCCGTGTTCATTGCGGTCGGCACGCCTTCGCGGCGCGGGGACGGCTATGCCGATCTTTCCTACGTCTATGGCGCGGCCGAGGAGATCGCGCGCGCCATTCAGGGATTCACAGTCGTCGTCGACAAATCCACCGTACCCGTCGGTACCGGAGACGAGGTGGAGCGCATCATCCGCGCGACCAATCCCGAGGCCGAGTTCGCGGTCATCTCCAACCCCGAGTTCCTGCGCGAAGGCGCCGCCATCGACGATTTCAAGCACCCCGACCGCATCGTCATCGGCGGCAGCGACGATCGCGGGCTGCAGGTGATGCGCGAGCTTTACCGGCCGCTGTTCCTCGGCGGCAAGTCGCCGCTGATCGAGATGAGCCGCCGCGGCGCGGAGTTGACCAAATATGCCGGCAACGCCTTCCTCGCCACGAAGATCACCTTCATCAATGAGATTGCCGATCTCTGCGAAAAGGTGGGGGCGGACGTGCGCGACGTCGCTCGGGGCATCGGCCTCGACAAGCGCATCGGCGGCAAGTTCCTGAATGCCGGGCCGGGCTACGGCGGCAGCTGCTTCCCCAAGGATACGCTGGCCCTGCTCAAGACCGCGCAGGATTACGAGGCGCCGCAGCGCATCGTCGAGGCGGTCGTGGCGGTCAACGACCAGCGCAAGCGCGCGATGGGGCGCAAGGTGATAGCAGCCTGCGGCGGCAGCGTTCGCGGCAAGCGCATCGCGGTGCTGGGCCTGACGTTCAAGCCCAATACCGACGACATGCGCGATTCGCCGTCGATCTCCATCATCCGCGCGCTGCAGGATGCGGGCGCGCTGGTCGCGGCCTGCGATCCGGAGGGTGTGGAACAAGCGCGGCCGCTGCTCGACGGCGTCAATTTCGTCACCGATCCCTGGGAAGCGGTGGAAGGCGCCGCCGCCGCCGTGATCGTCACCGAATGGGATGCTTATCGCGCCCTCGACCTCGGCCGCATGGCGTCGCTGCTGGCCCAGCCGGTACTCGTGGACTTGCGCAACATCTACGATCGCGAGGCGGCCGAGACAGCAGGACTCGAATATCACGCGATCGGCAGGTGATCCTTAACGCCGATGCGCTAGAAGCACGACCATGCGTACAGTTCTTGTCACCGGCACGGCCGGCTTCATCGGCTTTCACCTTTCACGCCTGCTGATCGCGGAGGGCTTCCGCGTCGTCGGCGTGGACGCGATCACCGACTACTACGACGTATCGCTGAAGCATCGGCGACACGCGATGCTGCGCGAAAGCAATGCCTTCACCGCCGAGGAATTCGATATCCTCGACCATGAACGCCTGCTCGATTTCGCGCGCCGGGCCGCGCCCGACGTCATCGTCCACCTCGCGGCGCAGGCGGGGGTGCGCTACAGCCTCGAGCATCCGCGCGCCTATATCGACACCAACGTCACCGGTACCTTCAACGTGATGGAATGCGCGCGAGAACTCGGTGTCAGCCATCTGCTGATGGCCTCCACCTCGTCCGTCTATGGCGCCAACGAGGACATGCCTTTCGCCGAGGTGCAGAAGACCGACACCCCGCTCACCATCTATGCGGCGACCAAGAAAGCCAACGAGGCGATGGGCCATTCCTATGCCCATCTCTGGAACCTGCCGACGACGATGTTCCGCTTCTTCACGGTCTACGGGCCGTGGGGCCGACCGGACATGGCGTTGTTCAAGTTCACCAAGGGCATCCTCGAAGGCACGCCGATTGACATCTACAACCACGGACAGATGTGGCGTGATTTCACATATGTGGAAGATCTGGTGCGGGGCATCCGCCTGCTGATCGATGCCGTGCCGCAGCGGCCGGCATCGCCGGAGGATATCCCGGAAGGCGACAGCCTTTCGCCGGCCGCCCCCTTCCGCATCGTCAACATCGGCAACAGCGACAAGGTGCGGCTCGAAGACTTCGTCGATGCCATCGAACAGTCGCTGGGCAAGAAGGCGATCCGCAACTACATGGACATGCAGACCGGCGACGTTCCGGCGACATGGGCCGATGCCTCGCTGCTACGCGACCTCACCGGCTATCAACCGCAAACGAACGTCCGCGACGGGGTGGATCGCTTCGTGTCCTGGTATCGCGAGCACTATTCCTGAGAGTACTCGCAAGGGAGCAGCCGGTACGAATGGCCGCCACACTCCCCTTCAGACCCTGGCCTGAGATCTGCCTCAAAAACTACGCTCCCAGCGCTTGACATGTAGGAATGTTCTTTACATGTTCCATTGTGTCAGGCCCCAGACTGACACACCGCGACGGGTGCGGGAGGCGCGAAAGGCCTTTTGCTTCTCTTGTCTCCCGTAGTGCGGTCGGCGCCCGCGCGGTCCGGAAAGGCCGCCACGGGATGCGGCGGATGGACAGGCCGGTGAATGCCACACCGGCATGGACGA
>DASWWL010000028.1:0-3993 GCA_036400975.1 Novosphingobium sp.
AACGAGGGCCATGAGAACCATCGGAGGTGCGATCGCGCGCGGCGTCCTGGCCATGACCGGACGGCGCAGCCCCTGGGGCGGCGGTGAAAAGGGCGGGGACGAAGGGTCAGCCGAAGCCGGAAACGGCCAGGGCGATGGCCCTGGTGGCGATTCCGACAAGCCTGACGCGCCACCACCCAAAGGCCCGCGAAATCCCTGGCTGCCGCCGGGCAGCGAAGGCACGCCTCCGCGCCGCTCGGCGAGCATCGAGGATATTTTCCGTTCCAGGGATCCGCGCCGCTCCGGCGGCGGATCGGGCGGCGGGGGTGGAGGCGGCAGCTTCCGCCTGCCCCCGCGTCCCGACGGAAAAAGCTGGTTCCCCGTAATTCTTGCGGGAATCGTGCTTGTCTGGCTCGGCCTGTCGACGACGCATATGGTGGGGCCCAAGGAACAGGGCATCGTCGCCACGTTCGGCAAGTATTCACGGACCATCGGCCCCGGCGTCTCGATCACGCTCCCGTGGCCGATCCAAACCGTCGCCGTCACCGACGTCACCTCGATCCAGCGCGACAGCATTCCCGAGGGAGAGGGCGAAAAGCTCATGCTGACGAGCGACCAGAACTTGGTCGACCTCAGCTATCTCGTGCGCTGGAACATCAAGGACCTGAAGCTTTACACCTTCCGCCTCGCCGATCCCAACCAGACCGTGCGCGAAGTGGCGGAAGCGGCGATGCGCGCCTCGGTCGCCGAACTGCCGCTGCGCGATGCAATGGGCGGCGCGGGCCGCGCCATGATCGAGCAGAACGTGCGCACGCGCATGCAGGCGATCCTCGACGCCTATCGCGCCGGCGTGATGATCCAGGGCGTGGAGATCAAAAAGGCCGATCCGCCGCAGAAGGTGATCGGCGCCTTCCAGCAGGTCACCGCCGCGCAACAGGACGCGCAGCGCGACCTTTCCAACGCACAGGCCTGGGCGCAGCAGCTCACCGCCCGCGCGCAGGGCGATGCCGCTGCTTTCGACAAGGTCTACGAACAGTACAAGCTCTCGCCCGAGGTCACCAAGCGACGCATGTATTACGAAACGATGGAACGCGTGCTGGCGAACAACGACAAGGTGATCGCCGAAGCTGGCGTGACGCCCTATCTGCCGTTGCCGGAACTGCGCAAGAAAGCGGCCGCCGCAGCCGGCGAACCGGTGGCCACCGCCACCGGCGCGCCCACACAACCGCGGGGAGGCCAGTGATGTTCGCTAATCTCTGGCACGATCACAAGGCCAGCCTCGTCGTCCTTGGACTCGCCGTGATCGCGGTGCTGTCCAGCGTCGTCATGATCCCGGAAACCGAGCAGGCGGTCGTCATCCGCTTCGGCGAACCGGTGCGGGTGATCAACCGCTTCCGCCCGAACGCCGACTTCGGCCAGACCGGCGCCGGCCTTTCGCTGCGCATTCCGGTCGCGGAACGCCTCGTGCGCATCGACAAGCGCCTGTTATCCGTCGACATGGAGCGCCAGCAGGTGCTCTCGACCGAACAGCTCCGGCTCGAAGTCGATGCTTATGCCCGCTTCCGCATCATCGATCCGGTGAAGATGGTCCGCACGGCCGGCACGCCCGAGCGCGTCGCTGAACAGCTCCAGCCGATCCTCACCTCCGTTCTGCGGCAGGAACTGGGCAAGCGCACTTTCGCTTCGCTGCTCACCGCCGAACGGGGCGCGGCGATGATCCAGATCCGCCAGGGCCTCGATCGCGAGGCGCGCGAATATGGCGCGCAAGTCATCGACGTGCGCATCAAGCGCGCCGACCTGCCCGAGGGCGCCCTCGAAAGCGCATTCTCCCGCATGCAGGCCGCCCGCGAACAGGAAGCGACGACGATCCGCGCGCAAGGCCAGAAGAACGCCCAGATCATCCGCGCCCAGGCCGAAGCCGACGCGGCGCGGACATATGCCGACAGCTTCGGCAAGGATCCGCAGTTCTACGATTTCTATCGCGCCATGCAGAGCTACGACTATACCTTCGGCAACGGGCAGGGTTCGACCACGATCCTGCTTTCGCCGGATAACGATTATTTGCGGCAGTTCCGGGGGCACTGAACCGCATCATTCAATCTGCGTTAAGCCGGGTACGCTTGAATCCCTGGCGAAGCAGAAGCGTCGAGAAGACGCTCGAAACGAAGGAAACTGAAGGACGTGAAGCCCGTGCGATACGCCTATGGAGTCACCACCGCGCTGCTGCTGGGCGGCGCGGCCCTTTCGCTCGCGACCGGTTTTCCCGCCGGTGCCCAGGTCGCGCAGAACGAAGCCAGCCAGATGCAGAACGTCGTGCCCCGCGCCGGCGCTCCCGCCAGCTTCGCCGACCTGACGCAGCAATTGCAGCCGGCCGTGGTCAACATCTCAACCCGGCAGCGCGTACGCGTGCAGAACGCCAACCCCTTCGCGGGTACGCCCTTCGCCGATCTGTTCGGCGGCAGGCAGCAGCAAGGCGCGCCGCAAACGCGGGAGGCGCAATCGCTCGGTTCGGGCTTCATCGTTTCCGCCGACGGTTATGTCGTGACCAACAACCACGTCATCACCGCCGATGGGCAAGGCGAAGTGGAATCGATCACCGTCACCATGCCCGACGGCACCGAATATCCGGCCAAGCTGGTCGGACGCGATGCCGCCTCGGATCTCGCGGTGCTGAAAGTCAGCGCAGGCAAGCCCCTGCCCTTCGTGAAGTTCGGTGATTCCCGCACCGCCCGCGTCGGCGACTGGGTGCTGGCCATCGGCAATCCCTTCGGCCTCGGCGGCACGGTGACTTCCGGCATCATCTCGGCGGTCTATCGCAACACGGGCTCCGGCTCGGCATATGACCGCTACCTGCAGACCGATGCCTCGATCAACCGGGGCAACTCGGGCGGCCCCATGTTCGACATGAAGGGCCAGGTCATCGGCATCAACAACGCGATCTTCTCACCCACGGGCGGCAGCGTCGGTATCGGTTTCGCCATCCCGGCCGAAATCGCCGCCCCCATCGTCGAACGGCTCAAGACCGGCCAGACGATCGAACGCGGCTACCTTGGCGTACGCATTCAGGCTCTCAACGAGGATCTGGCCGATTCGCTGGGCATCGCCCACAATCGCGGCGAGTTCATCCAGGCGGTCGAGCCGGGCCAGGCGGCCGCAGCGGCAGGGCTTCGCGCCGGCGACGTGGTGGTGCGGGTCGACGGCAAGGAAGTCACCCGCGACCAGACGCTGTCGTACATCGTCGCCAACGTCCAACCGGGCAAGCGCATCCCGATCGAGCTGATCCGCAACGGCAAGCGCATGACGGTGACCGCCACCGTCGGCAAGCGCCCGAGCGAAGAGGAACTGGCACGCCAGAGCTTCGACGCCGATCCGCAGGCTGACGGTCCGGACGACTTCAATCGCCCGCCGCAGAAGCAGGGTCAGGGGCTGTCCGAACAATCGCTCGGCCTCTCGGTACTGCCGCTGACGCCCACGATCGCCCGGCAGCTCGGCGTACCCGACAGCACGCAGGGCCTTGTCGTGAACGCGGTGGATCCGTCTTCCGATGCGGGCTCCAAGGGCCTGCAGCGCGGCGACATCCTGCTTTCGGCGAATTATACCGCGCTGACTTCGGCGGCGCAGCTCGAAGAAGCTGTGCGCAGCGCCAAGAGCGCCAGCCGCAACGCGCTGCTCCTGCAAGTCCAGCGCCGCGGCCAGCCCGCCACATATGTGCCGATCAGGCTGAGGTAGCCCCGGCCCATACCCACATCCTGAGCCACTCCGCGCCCATCCGTCCAGATGGGCGCGAATGGTGGGGCCATGTTCAAATGTAGCCTTGACATGTAGGAATGTTCTTCATACGTTCCATTTGTGTCAGGTTTCCAGACTGACAAAACCGCGACGGGTGCGGGAGACGCGAAAGGCCTTTTGCTTCTCTTGTCTCCCGTAGTGCGGTCGGCGCCCGCGCGGTCCGGAAAGGCCGCCACGGGATGCGGCGGATGGACAGGCCGGTGAATGTCACACCGGCATGGACGA
>DASWWL010000029.1:0-16763 GCA_036400975.1 Novosphingobium sp.
CAAGATGGAGTGCGCTTTGAGTCAGCCCAAGGGAACGGATGACGGCAAGCGGCAGTCCGGCCCCTCGCCAAACACCCGTGACTCAAAGGAACCGGGTTGGGCCGATGGCCTTCGCCAGCTTTACAACTCCGTCGTGCAAGAACCCCTGCCCGACAGCTTCGACGACCTGCTGAAGAAGCTCGACAAGGCAAAGCATGAGCGTAAGTAGCCCTGACAACGCCACCCGAAACGACGACGAATTCAAGCGCGATCTCGTAAGCGCACTCCCTCACCTCCGGGCCTTCGCCAGAGGGCTTTGCGGCAGACCGGACTTCGCCGACGATCTAGTCCAGGAAACCGCCATCAAGGCCTGGGCCGCACGGGACCGCTTTATTCCCGGCACCAGCATACGCGCCTGGACTTTCGCCATCCTCCGCAACCATTACCTTAGCGACTTGCGCCGCAACCGGCGACAGGTGGACTATGATCCGGATGCGGTGGAGCGCATGCTGGTGATGGACGCCGATCAGGAAGCCCCCGTGCACCTTGCCGACATGCAGGCGGCCTTGACCAGGCTTTCGCCTGAGCGGCGCGAGGCCCTGCTGCTTGTGGGCGCCGGCGGCTTCACTTACGAGGAAGCGGCCCAGATTTGCGATTGTGCGATCGGCACCATGAAAAGCCGCGTGGCGCGCGCGCGCATCGAACTCGCCGGCCTGCTGAACGCCGAACCACAGCCGGCGGCGATAACGGATTGACCCGCGACGCTACGCGCAAGCTCATATCGCTGGTCAGCCTGGATAGACCCACGCCTCGGCCCGCGCGAAGTTTTCGGAAGCAAAAGCCCAGTTCAGCCGCTTGGCGACGACACCCTTCACATATTCGGGACGCCTGTTCTGGACGTCGAGATAATATGCATGTTCCCATACGTCGATTGTCAGCAATGGGTTGTCGTTGCCGGTCAGCGGAGTCTCGGCATCATGTGTCGAGAGGACGGCCAGACTGTCTCCACGCGCCACCAGCCAGGCCCAACCGGAACCGAAATGCCGGACCGCTGTCTCCTCGATTTTCTTGCCAAGGTTCTCCAGCGAACCAAAATCCCGTTCGATCGCTTTGGCCAGCGCGGCATCCGGTCGCGCGCCATCGGGAGTCAGGCTGTTCCAGTAGAAGCCGTGGTTCCACGCCTGCGCCGCGTTGTCGAACAATGCCGCATCCCGCCGGATGGCCGCTTGCTTCACGATCGTGTTGAGATCGGCGTCGGCCAGCGGCGTTCCCTTGATGGCCTCGTTGGTCTTGTCGATATAGGCCTTGTGATGGGCACCGTGGTGCAATTCCAGGGTCTGGCGCGAAATGACCGGCGCCAGGGCGTCGGCCGGATAGGGCAATGCGATAAGCTTCAAGGACATCGGTAAATCCTGAATATATTGGACCATGCAGCGGCAAAGACAATTCCCGTTTAGCGCGGGGAATCCTGACGCAAGAGATTGATCACCCCAAGAAGCAGGACCGCGCCCAGGAGCGAGGCGACCAAGGAAAGCGGATCAAACACTCCGCTGGCAATCGGCGCACCGCCGAGTAGCGGAGTGAGCAGCACGCCTGCCACCGACGCCCCGGCGATCCCGGCGGCTACATCGAGAAAGATGCTCCGCCGAGCATCGGTACGCATGACGATACTGGCGATCCAGCCGATCATGCCGCCGATAGCAAGAATGAAGACAAGGGTCATTCAAGCATACTCCAACAAGGGACATGCGCCTGTAACCTTGGGGAAGGACGATTTGTTCCGCTTCTCGCGCGTCAGGTCTGCAATAGTATACGGGTAGCGGCGGTCGCCGCGGAGGCGCGATTCTCGACACCGATCTTGATGAATATCTGTTCGAGATGTTTGTTCACGGTACGCGCCGAAATGTTCAGGATCTCGCTCATATCCTTGTTCGACTTGCCGTGCGCAGTCCACAAGAGCACATCGGCTTCGCGAGGTGTCAGGCCGAAAGCCTGCTGCAGCAGCATGGTTTCCATTCCCTCAGTCGAACGTGCGAGCTTGAACAGATATTCGCCGGGGCCCGAAGGCCCAAGCAACGTCACCGAGAATTTCTGACCGAGGCATGAAAATACAGCACTGCCTTCAACCGGGCCTTGCGCCAGATCGCGCAGGATGTCGCGCATTCCGCTAGCCGCTGTAAGGTTTATGTCGTCGAGCACGCGTTGTGCCTCGGGAGTAGCCCAACCGACCCAACCAGCCTCATCACAGGACAGCAGCCTCGTGCCGACACTGTCGAGCGCCGACAAGGCGCTGCGCGTGGTCCGCGCGTTCGAAAGATGCACTCGGATACGCGCGGCCAGTTCATCCAGCGCCAGCGGTTTGGTGACATAATCGACACCTCCGGCTGAAAGGCCCTGGATGACATGCTCGGTCTCGGAAAGGCCAGTCATGAAGATCACAGGGATATGTGCGCTACCTTCGCGCGCCTTTATGCTTCGGCAAGTCTCGAATCCGTCAAGGCCCGGCATCACCGCATCGAGCAGGATCAAGTCGGGACGAAACGCATCGAACAGCGATAACGCTTCCTCACCACTCACGGCCACATCGCCCAGATAGCCTTCAGCGGCGGCAAAACTAGCCAGAAGCGCGCGCGCATCTGCATCGTCATCGACAATGAGGAGACGGGCGCTCACAAGGTTTTCTCACGAACGGTATCAAGATCGAGCAGCAGCAGGATGCGGTCGATCAGCACATCGATCTCATAGGGTTTGAGCAGATAATCGTCGTGCGGGTCGTCTGGACGCCGCGCACGCTGAAAATCATGAACATTGGCCGAAACCATCAGGATCGGTACTTCGCCTCCATGCGCAGCGCGCAGTCGTCGTGCGGTTTCCCAGCCATCAATGCCAGGCATCGCGATATCGAGGATAACAAGATCGGGCCGCGCCCGTTCAAAGGCGCTCAGCCCGTCCTCACCCGAGCTTGCGGAATCGAGATCGAAGTTCATCGGTGAAAGCAGGTCGCGCAAAAGACCGAGGTGCGCGCCATCATCGTCGATTACCAGAATGCGACGACGAGGCTGGCCGGATCGGATAGCGCGCAAATCGTTCTTGGCGGTATCGTCGGGCAGCACAGCTTCGGAAAGGAACATCTTCACGCGGAAAATGCTCCCCGCGCCCGGCTGGCTTTCTACCGTCAACTGGCCGCCCATGACATCGACCAGCATCCGCGTGATCGTGAGGCCGAGGCCCACGCCCGGTTGTCCGCGGACTGTCTCGATCCGCTCGAACGGTTCGAAGATGCGGTCGATATCTTCGGATCCGATACCCACACCGGTGTCCTGCACAACGAATTCCGCCACGGGATTCCGCCAGTGGACGTGCAGCGCAGCCGTACCCATCGGCGTATATTTGATGGCATTGGAGATCAGATTGATCAGGATCTGCCGCAGCCGCTTCTGATCGGTATAGATATAGGTCGGCAGGTTTCCGGGCCGGGTGTGCTCGAAGTCGATGCCCCGCGCTGCTGCCTGGATACGAAACATATCGACGATCTGGGTGATCAGTTCGACGATGTTCACCTTGTCGCGGGATATGCGCACCGATCCATTCTCGATCCGCGAAACATCCACCAGTCCATCGATCAGGTCCGACAAATGCGTAGCGCTGCGCCGGATCACGCGCACCGCGTCGGCCACCGGCCGGTCGGGGTCGCGCTCCATGAGCTGGGCATACCCGGAAATGGCGTTCAGCGGCGTGCGGATTTCGTGGCTGACGCCAATGATGTAGCGGCTCTTGGCCAGGTTCGCAGCCTCGGCCGCATCCTTCGCTCGCTGCAATTCGGCGTCAGTGCGCGCGTGCGCCTCGATCTCCTCGACCAGCATGCCCGTCTGACGCTCGGATTCCTCTTCCGCAGCGCGCTGGCTCTCCCGTGCAAGCACGATGTACCACACCGCGAAACCGGCGAGCGCCATCAGCCCGACGAAGACCGATTGCAGCACGTCGGCCAATGCCGCCGGATCTGTTCCTGCTCCGCTGCGCTGATAGTAAATGAGCAGAAGCACGACACCGATGATGCCCGCGGTTACCGCATAAGCTATGAGGAAGCGCAACACACGCGCGTAGACTGCATGAGTCAGCCGCGTCGGCAAAATACGCCGCGCCACCGAAGCCATCCGGTCTATCGATTGCGGCCGTTCCTTGCAGGCATCGTGGCACCGCGCCTCCAGCGTGCAACACAATGAGCAGATCGCGCCATCGTAGACCGGACACCAGGCCATGTCAGGCGCCTCGAATGCGTTTTCGCAGACCGAGCAGCCACATTCTTCCGCGTGCAGTTCGTCGGCCGGGCGCGCCAGATAATAGCGTCCGCCCGTAACCCATGCGATCAAAGGCGCGAGCAGGAAGGCTGCGGCAAGCCCGATTGCGGGCGAAAACATCTGCGCGGTCGCGCCGAACAGCCCGGCGAAGCACAACGTCGAGCAGACGAGCGAACCCAGCATCGCGCCGACGCCGACCGGGTTCACGTCATGCAGATAGGCGCGGCGGAATTCGATGCCGGGAGGACTGAGCCCCAGCGGCTTGTTTATCATCAGGTCCGCGATCACCGCACCGAACCAGGCAACCGCGAAATTGCTATAGAGCGCCAGAACGCGCTCAACCACAGTCTGGATGCCGCCTTCCATCAGCATCAGGGCGATCACGGTATTGAAAACCAACCAGACGACCCGCCCCGGATGCCGATGCGTCAATCGCGAGAAGAAGTTGGATGAGGCGATCGAGCCCGCATAGGCGTTCGTGACATTGATTTTCGTCTGACACAACGCGACGAACACCCCGGTCAGCACGATCCCGCCGGCCGGCGAAGCGACGAGATCGGAAAAGGTCATGAAATACAGCGCCGTCGGATTGGCAGCATCGGCGAGACCCATGCCCGAATTGAGCGCGATCACCGCCAGAAACGATCCGATCAGGATCTTGAGCCCGCCCATAACGATCCAGCCCGGCCCGGTCAGCAGCAGCGCCGACCACCAGCGAACCGCGCCGACCTTTTCCTTTTCCGGCAGAAAGCGGAGATAATCGACCTGTTCGCCTATCTGCGGCAGCAGCGAAAGGAACACGGCGAGCGCGATCGCGAAGCTCGCCAGCGAGGCCGCGCCATGCGCGCCTTCGAATCCCCGCCACACTGCGAAACCTTCACTTCCATAGCTGGCGAGGTAAAGCAGCGGGGCAAGTTGCAGCAGAAGCCAGAGCGGCTGCGTCCAGTTCTGCCAACGGCTTATCCGTTTGAAGCCATAGGCGGCGATAGGAATCACCACGAGCGCACTCATGATGTGACCGATTGCGAGAGGAATGCCGAAGCAAAGCTCCAGCGCCGCCGAGAGGATCACCGCCTCGATGGCGAAAAGGATGAAGGTGAACGAAGCGTAGACAGCCGAAGTGATCGTCGACCCAAGATAGCCGAAGCCCGATCCACGCGTCAGCAGGTCCATATCGACCCCATGGCGCGCACCGTAGTAGCAGATAGGCAGGCCAGAGATCAGGAAAATCAGCGCTGCCGTCCCCAGCGCCCAAGCCATGGATTCGAAACCATAACTCAACGTCACGGTCGCACCGATAGCCTCGCAGGCGAGGAAGGCGATCGAGCCGAGCGCGGTGTTCGCTACCCAACCCGGCGACCAGATTCGGGCGCGTAGCGCAGTAAAGCGCAGCGCATAATCTTCCAGCGTCTGGTCATTCACCCACTGATTGTAGGTGCGCCGGGTACCGACGATACGCTGCCGCTTGATCGCGACACGCGGGCTCGGCGGCACGGCAAAGGCTTTGGACTTCGTGCTCAACTTGCAGCCATGACCAATCCAAGCCCGGCGGCGCCGGCCCCGATCAGACGGAGTATTGGCGCGGGCAATACACGCGCCAGCCAAAGACCAAGGCCATGGAGCGACCCGGTCGAAACAAGGAAACCGATAGCGAACAGCGCGGGGAATGCACCTTGCGGTGTCTCAAAGCCATGCGCCATCCCATGGGCGAAACCGAACAGCGCGGAAGCGGCCGCGGCAAGTACGAGAGGCGCCCGAACCTTGAAGGCTGCGGCGGCGCCCAGAACGATCAATGATGCGACGATGATCGGCTCGGCCAGTACCCCACCACTGAGGAAGCCGGCAAGCATCGCCACGAGAAAGGCCGCCGGCGGCAGAAGCGCCGCCTTGCCCCTTGGCACGAGCAGTCCGGCCCAGAGGCCGACCAGCAGCATTGCGGCCAGATGATCCATACCCGTCAGAGGATGGGCAAGTCCGGCAAGGAGACCCTCATCTCCTTCATGGCCGGGATGCGCCCAAGCCGCTGTCGGTAAAAACGCCAGAATCGCGCCGGTAATGAGGTTGAGCCGCTTGTTCATGGCAGGTTCCTTTCGGGCAGGCCGCCGTTCTTGATGATGAATTGCGCGATATCGGGCAGTCCATGCCCGGCGCGGATATTGGCGAAGACGAATGGCCGTTCACCACGCATCTTCTTCGCATCGCGGTCCATCACTTCCAGACTGGCGCCGACGAAGGGCGCCAGGTCGATCTTGTTGATGACGAGCATGTCTGAGCGCGTAATGCCAGGGCCTCCCTTGCGGGGGATCTTGTCCCCGGCGGACACGTCGATGACGTAGATAGTGATGTCGGCGAGTTCGGGACTGAACGTCGCCGCCAGATTGTCTCCGCCGCTCTCGATGAGGATGAGGTCGAGGCCGGGGAAACGCTTCGTGAGCTGCGCGACCGCCGCAAGGTTTATCGAAGCGTCCTCGCGGATCGCGGTGTGCGGGCAACCGCCGGTTTCCACACCCAGAATGCGCTCGGGCACCAGTGAGCCGGCGCGAGTAAGGAACTCGGCATCCTCCCGGGTGTAGATGTCATTGGTGATCGCGGCGATATCGTAATGATCGCGCAGGTACTTGCAGAGCGCATCCATCAGCGCGGTCTTGCCCGAACCGACCGGACCACCGATGCCGACACGCAAGGGGCCTGTATGATTGATTTCAGTCATGTCCGGAACAACCTCGTGTACTGGGTTTCGTGCGCCATGCAGCCAAGCTCCGCAACAAGCGCAGCGCCGCCCATCGCATCGAAAGGATCATCGTCGGGGAGCGCGGCAGCGGTTTCGACAGCGGCAAATATCTGCTCCCGCAAATCGCGCAGCACACGCTGCCCGTCCGTCTGGCCAAGCGGAACCAGCCGCTGCGCCGCCGAGACCAGATTCGCGACCATGCCGTGCAACCAGGCCGTCAAACCTTGTTTCAGGCCAATCCCATGGATGGCAAAAAGCGCGGCGGTGGCAATCGGATATGCGAGATCGTCGTCATCGATGGATGAGAGCAGGCTGGTGAAATCTTCATTTTCTTGGATCGACGTTCCCGCGATCCGCCGAAAGGCGGCACCTTGCGCCGTCGCTTCCAGCCGGCGCTCGTAACCGGTCTGGCTTGCTGCCGCCAGTTCCACAATCTCGCGTAGCCGTCCGGCATCTCTCGCTTCCGAGGCACGCCAGGCATGAACGAAAAGAACCGCATCGTTGTGAATCGCACCGTGCCCTATCAGGGCCGCGATCCATTCCCGCGTCGTCTGCCTATCCTTCACATGCCCCGCATCGACAGCCCACTCCAGTCCACCTGAATGGGCGAAAGCGCCGATCGGCCACGACGGCGACATCCAAGTCATCAGGTCATAGAGCGCGGCGTCAGCCATGGGCGTGATCGTGCTCGTCGTGATGATGATGCCCGTGCCCGCTGCCGCCCTCATAGGCGCCGCCTTCCGGATCGAACGGCGCCAAGACCGGCTGGCAATGACCGCCCAGTCCCTTGACCATTTCGACAATAACATGGTCCTGGCGAATACGCAGCGTACCGCCATCCAGTCCCGGCAGAAGCTGCGTCGGCAAATGACGGTTGCCGAGGTGCCAGGCGATGCGAACCATTTCCGCGCTCGAATGGGCATGTATCTCGATCAGCGCCTCGGGCATTGCATCGACGCGTACGAGCGCACCATCTTCCAGCCGCAGCAGATCGCCATCGCGCAGATGTACCGGGCGCTGCATATCCAGCATGATCGGTCTGCCGGCCTCAGTGGTGTAGACCATCCGGCGGCGATTGCGCTGGTCGTGATCGAGCCGCACCGTGTCCTCGGCAGGCCCGGCGTCGGAAGGCTTGATCGCATGGATTCTGCGCAAGTGGCGTGCTCCTTCAATACAGATAATAGCGCTGCGCCAGCGGCAGCTCGCTTGCCGGCTCGCAGGCGAGCAGTTCGCCATCGGCGCGCACTTCGTAGGTTTCGGGGTCGACCGAGATGTCGGGCAGTGCGTCGTTGAGCTTCATCTGCGCCTTGCCGATGCCGCGCGTGCCGACGACCGGCAGCACCCGGCGCGCAAGGCCGAGGCGATCGGCAACGCCCCTGTCGGCGGCCGCCTGGCTGACGAAGCTGACGCAGCTTGCCGCCATGGCGCGGCCGAACTGGCCGAACATCGGCCGCGAATGGACCGGCTGCGGCGTCGGGATCGAGGCGTTGGCGTCGCCCATCATCGCCATCGTGATCATCCCGCCCTTGATCACCAGGTCGGGCTTGGCGCCAAAGAAGGCCGGCGTCCACAACACCAGATCCGCAAGCTTGCCGACTTCGACCGAACCGATCTCGTCCGACATGCCCTGCGCTATCGCCGGGTTGATCGTGTACTTGGCGACGTAGCGGCGCACGCGCAGGTTGTCGTTTCGCGGTGGGTCGCCCGGCAGCGATCCACGCTGCGCCTTCATCTTGTGCGCCGTCTGCCAGGTGCGCGTGACGACCTCACCGACGCGGCCCATCGCCTGGCTGTCCGAGGAGAGGATCGAAAGCGCCCCAAGATCGTGGAGGATGTCCTCGGCGGCGATCGTCTCCTTGCGGATGCGGCTTTCGGCGAAGGCCAGATCCTCGGGAATTGACGGATCGAGGTGATGGCAGACCATCAGCATGTCGAGATGCTCGTCGATCGTGTTGACCGTGAACGGCATCGTCGGATTGGTCGACGAGGGAATGACGTTGGCGAAGCCGGCAAGCTTCAGAATGTCGGGCGCATGCCCGCCGCCCGCGCCTTCTGTGTGGAAGGCGTGGATCGTGCGTCCCTTGAAAGCCGCGATCGTGTCCTCGACGAAGCCGCTCTCGTTCAAGGTGTCGGTATGGATCATCACCTGAATGTCCATCCTGTCCGCCACGGAAAGGCAGCAATCGATGGCGGCTGGCGTCGTTCCCCAGTCCTCGTGCAGCTTGAGCGCGGCCGCACCGGCCTCGATCATCTCGACCAGCGCCTCTGGCCGGCTGGCGTTGCCTTTGCCGGCAAAGGCGAGGTTGATCGGCAGGCCCTCGGCGGCCATCAGCATGCGCTCGACATGCCATGGCCCCGGAGTACATGTCGTCGCATTGGTGCCGGTCGCCGGACCCGTGCCGCCGCCCACGAATGTCGTAACGCCCGACGCCAGCGCCTCGTCCACCTGCTGCGGACAGATGTAGTGGATATGTGCGTCGATGCCGCCAGCGGTCAATATCCTGCCTTCGCCGGCGATCACCTCGGTGCCCGGGCCGATGACGATTGTGACGCCGGGTTGGATATCGGGGTTGCCCGCCTTGCCGATCGCGGCGATGCGGCCAGCCTTGAGCGCGATGTCCGCTTTGTAGATGCCGGTCCAGTCGATGACCACGGCGTTGGTGATCACCGTGTCGGCGGCGCCCTGGGCGTTGGTGATCTGGCTCTGACCCATGCCGTCGCGGATCACCTTGCCGCCGCCGAACTTCACTTCCTCGCCAAGAATCGTGAAATCGCGCTCGATCTCGATAATCAGGTTGGTGTCGGCCAGCCGCATCCGGTCACCGGTGGTCGGCCCGAACATATCGGCGTAGGCCGCGCGGGACATGCGATAGGGCATCAGTCCAGTTCCCCCATGACCTTACCCTGGAAACCAACCACCACGCGCGTTCCCCGCAACGGTACGAGGCTGACCTCCCGTGTTTGCCCAGGTTCGAAACGCACCGCCGTTCCCGCCGGAATATCAAGCCTCTGACCCCTCACCGCCTCACGATCGAAGATCAGCCCTGCGTTGGCCTCCGCGAAATGATAATGACTGCCGACCTGCACGGGCCGGTCGCCGCTGTTGGCGACTTTGATCACGGTGACGGATTGACCCGCGTTGAGTTCATGCTCGCCGGGTTCGGCGAGTATCTCGCCCGGGATGAGGTTATCGGATGGGTTCATGGACCGTCACCAGCTTGGTGCCGTCGGGAAAGGTGGCTTCCACCTGAACGTCGTGGATCATTTCGGTGACGCCGGCCATGACCTGTTCGCGCGTCAGCACATGCGCGCCGGCCTCCATCAGATCGGCCACGCTGCGTCCGTCACGCGCGCCTTCGAGTACGAAGTCCGATATCAGGGCCACGGCCTCCGGGTAGTTGAGCTTGACGCCTCGCTCCAGCCGCCTGCGCGCGATCATCGCGGCCAAGGCAAGCAGCATCTTGTCCTTCTCGCGCGGCGTCAACTGCACGTCAGCATCTCCATACGCGGGGAAGCGGCAAGCCCTGCCGCAAGGCGCCAAGCGCCAGCGCTATGTCATGGCGCAGGATTTCTCCGTCAGGCGCCAGCAAGCGGACGGCGAGGAGACCGTTCCAGCAGCTCGCGGCCGCGAGGCCGGAAGCATTTTCCAATGCCTCGCGCACGGGATCGCGCAGGCTTTCCGCCGTAGCGGACGCGTGGACGATCACCGCCATGCCGCGCGCGCCGTCACCGATCGCGGCACGGCGCATGAGCGCATCAATCTCACCATCAAGCGTCAGCGTATCGGCATAGATCAGACGCCCGCCGCGCCAGATGCGCAGGCGATCGCGCAGCATGCCCCGCCGCATGGTTTCACCCATGGCCGCGCGCCCCAGAACGACGGCCTCCAGGCCCAGAAAAGTGACATTGCCTGCCAGCAACACCTGCGTATCGCGGCGAAGCCTGCTCTGATCGAAAAGAATGGTCTCCTGCGGAATGAATTCCGCGTCGGCTCCCGCACCGACCTCCAGTCGCGTCGCGATTTCAGCGCCCTCGGCAAGCGCACGATAGACTTTCTCCGCCGCCTGCGTGGTGACGGTGGCGATCGCGCCCTCTCCCCATGCAATCCGCTGATCGAGGCGATCTCCGCCAGCAACGCCGCCGGCCGTGTTGATGATCACCGCGCAGGGGCGTTCGGCGGCCGCCTCCGTCCTCGGCAACCGCATCCGCAGACAACCGGACTGATAGGCTCGATTGATCCGGCTACGCCCTTCGCGGTTGCAAAAAAACAAGTCCAGATCACCCCTGCTGCGTAAACTGAGGGGCACCCCGGCGGCAACATTGCCGCGCCGCACGTCCTTATCCTGCGTCATGTCTTCGAACTGCCGATGCACGCGCTCGCGTCTCCTTATTGAGACAGTATGCTGCTGTTAGCCTGACGTTCAATCGAAAATCCGGCCGCTCCATGCGTCGTTTGACGTATGGACGCGCAAGACCGCGGCGCAAGCGCACATGCCGTTTCGGCATACGTCAAATGCCCCATGGCGCATCCCTGCTGCACTGCACAATCTCCCTCCGTCATCGGGGGGAATTCGGTGGCGACATCCACAGGGAGGTACAGAATGATCGATTGGAAGAAGGCGTCCCTCGCAGGGGCGGCGGCGCTTGCCGCGCTGACCGGACTAACGGGTCAGGCACACGCCGAAGACGGTCCTGTAAAGTTCAGCGGCGGCGTCACCCTGCTGACCGACTATCGCCTGCGCGGCGCATCGCTGAGTGACACCAATCCAGTGATTCAGGGGGTCGTCCAGGCAGAAGTTCCGATCAACGAGACGATCAGTCTCTACGGCGGCATCTGGGCCTCCAGCCTAGACAAGGATGCCGGAGCAGGTGCGATGGAAACGGACTTCTATGGCGGCGTCATGGCGAAGTTCGACGACGTCACCGTCAAGGCGCGTTACCTTCGTCTCGTCTTCCACGACGCCAACAACATAGACTTCGACCAATTCGAGGTTGGCGTCTCGGCTCCCGTCGGTCCGATAGGCCTTGGCGTGGGCGCGATCCACGACGAATACAACGGCGGCGGGCACAGCACGTACGTCTATACCAACGCCTCCTATGCAATCCCCGACACCGGCATCGGCCTCTCGGCTCTCGTCGGCTACGAGGATGGCACCAACTGGAATAACAAGATCAACTGGTCGCTGGGCGCCACATATACCACTGGCCCGGTGACTTTCGGCGCCACCTACATCGACACCAACAAGTTCTCGCCAGCTTCCGCCGACCAGGGTTTCAACAACCGCGCCGGCGGCACGGTCGTGTTCTCCGTGGGCGGGAAGTTCTGAGGACGCGCCACAATCATAAAAGAGGCGCCGGCGGGCGCCCCGCATAAAGAAGGGACATCATCATGTCATTCATGAAGAAGCGGACATTCCTGGTCGCCGCGCTGGCCTGTACGGCCATGCTCGGCGCCTGTTCCAAAGGTGGCGGCGAAGCGGCTGCCGACGGTGACATCAAGGTCGGCATCCTGCATTCGCTGTCGGGCACCATGGCCATTTCCGAGGTCACGGTGAAAAATTCGACCCAGCTTGCCATCGACGAGATCAACGCGGCAGGTGGCGTACTGGGCAAGAAGATCGCTCCGGTCGTCGAGGACGGCGCATCGGACCCGGCTATCTTCGCGCAGAAGGCTTCGAAGCTGATCGAAAGCGATAAGGTCGTCACCGTCTTCGGCGGCTGGACCTCCGCCAGCCGCAAGGCGATGCTCCCGGTGTTCGAGAAGACCTCGAACCTGCTGTGGTATCCGGTGCAGTTCGAAGGGAACGAATGCTCTCCCAATATCATGTATTCCGGCGCGCAGCCGAACCAGCAAGCGCTACCCGCCTATGACTGGGCCAAACAGCAGGGCTTCAAGAAGATCTTCCTGGTCGGATCCGATTACGTCTATCCGCGGACCGCGAACCTGATCCTCAAGAAGCACATCGAGAAGGATGGCCTCACCCTTTCCGGTGAAGAATACCAGCCACTGGGCGGTACAGAGTTCTCGGGCGTCGTCGGCAAGATCAAGGCCGCCAAGCCCGACATCATCATCAACACGCTGAACGGCGACAGCAACGTCGCCTTCTTCAAACAGATGGCCGCCGCCAACATGGGGCCCAAGGTGATTCCGGTGATGTCGTTCTCGATCGCCGAGCAGGAAGCCATGGCCATGGGACCTTCGTTGGTCGAAGGTGGTTATACGGCCTGGAACTATTTCCAGAGCCTCGACACCCCGGACAACAAGAAGTTCGTCGAAGCCTATAAAGCCAAGTATGGCGCCGATGCGGTGATCACCGACCCGATGATCCATGGCTATATCGACGTCTACGTCTGGAAGGCCGCCGTCGAGAAGGCGCAGACCACCGACCCGGTCAAGGTCCGCGCCGCTGCGGTTACGCTCGACGCGATCCCGACGCCGATGGGTCCGGTCAAGTTCATGGACAACAACAGCCTGATTCAGACCGCCTACATCGGCCAGTCGCAGCCTGACGGGCAGTTCAAGATCATCTGGACCTCTCCGGCAGCGGTCAATCCGGATCCCTACGATCCGGTCGCCTTCCCGGGGAAGACCTGCAAGATCTGATCCCGATCTGACGGGGTCTCGAACAATTCCGTCAACCGATGCGGTGGTGGACCCGCCTCCTGCCCCGGCCCCAAGCCCGGGGCAGGAGTTCGGGCCATCTCGCCAGCAGATAAATCCACCATCACGGTTTTAAACGGCGAAGGACGAGAGATGGACACCGCCTTCCTTACCGGCCAGTTGTTCAACGGCTTCAGCGTCGCCTCGCTCTATATCCTGGCCGCACTGGGTCTCGCGCTCAGCTTCGGCCTGATGCGCGTCATCAACATGGCGCACGGCGAAATCCTGATGTTGGGCAGCTATCTGGCGTACCTCACCATACTCTTCGTGCCAGGCCCCATGGGCATACTCGCCGCGATGGTCGTCGCCTTCATCGGGGCCGGACTGTTCGGCGCGGTGCTCCAGACCGGCCTTGTCAGCAAGCTTACGGCAAGACCGCTCGACACACTGCTCGCAACCTGGGGCGTCAGCCTGATCATGCAGCAGACCGCGCGCGATCTTTTCGGAGCGACCGGCGTATCCGTCCAAGCCCCTTCCTGGCTGGATGGCGGGCTGACGATCGGCGATCTCGAACTGCCGATGACACGCCTCTTCATTCTGCTCGTGACCGCGCTTGTGCTGATCGGCATGGCCGCAATTCTGCGCTATACGCGGATCGGGTTGCTCGTGCGTGCAGTCAATCAGGACCGCCCGACAGCCGCCGCTATGGGCGTGAACGTGCGGCTGGTCGATTGTTTCGTCTTCTCGCTTGGCGCCGGCGTCGCGGGTCTTGGCGGTGTCGTGCTGGCGCTGCTCGGTCCAGTCACGCCAAACGTCGGGCAAAGCTATATCGTCACCGCCTTCCTCGTCGTCATCCTCGGCGGTCTCGGCAGCCTGCTAGGCACGACATGGGCCGCACTGATGATCGGGCTGTTCATGGCACTCTCGCAGATCCTCGTCGATGTGAGCTTCGCGCAAGTACTGACGCTGCTCTTCGTCATCCTGTTCCTCCAGTTCCGGCCGCAGGGCGTGATCGCCGTCAAATCCCGCGCGCTCGACGCCGAATAGGAGCGAAACCCAATGGCTTCCTCATTTCCCCTGAAGTCCGCATTCGGCGGAATTTGTCTCCTCCTGGCCCTCGCCGCCCCGTGGATGCTCTCCGCCTACGATCTCAACCTGCTGGCTCGTTTCCTCGCACTCTCGCTCACCGCCATGGGACTGGTGCTGCTATGGGGTGAAGGCGGCGTGCTCAGCCTTGGCCAAGGCATATTCTTCGGCCTCGGCGGCTACGCGATCGCCATGCACCTGAAACTTGCCGAACTTGCGCCCGGCGAATTGCCCGATTTCATGGTCTGGACCGGTGTGCAGGCGCTGCCCTGGTGGTGGGCGATCTTCGGCAGCCCGGTAGTGGCGATCCTCGCGATCCTCCTGGTAGCTCCCGCCGTCGCCGCGCTGTTCGCCTGGGCCATTTTTCGGCGACGCATCGGCGGCGTCTATTTCGCGCTCATCACTCAGGCCATCGCTCTCGCCTTCGCAACACTCCTCATCAGTCAGCAGGACAAGACGGGCGGCTTCAATGGTCTGACGGATTATCGCACGCTGTTCGGCTTCAACCTGAACCTGCCCTCGACAGCGACCGGCCTTTACTTCGCGACGCTGATCCTTGTTGTGGTCTCCTTCGCGGGATTGCGCTGGTTGATCGCCAGCCGTTTCGGCAAGCTGCTGCGCGCCAGCCGCGACGGCGCCAACCGGCTGCGCTTTCTGGGCTACGATCCGACGCCATACAAAGTCATGGCTTTCACTATCGCAGCGTTGCTCACCTCAATTTCGGGAGCCTTGTTCACGTTGCACGCGGGCGTGATCTCGCCTGCCCTCGTAGGCGTCGTGCCCTCGATCGAAATGGTTATCTGGGTGGCGATCGGCGGGCGGGACAGCGTCGCGGGAGCGTTGGCCGGTGCCCTTCTTGTCAACTTCGCCAAGGACAAGGTTTCGACCGCCCTTCCGGAACTCTGGCTTTACGCACTTGGCACCCTGTTCATCCTCGCGGTCACAGTACTGCCCAAGGGCCTTGCCGGGCTGTGCGGTCCCGACCATCCGTTCAAACCGGGCCGCAAGGGCGACATGTTCGCCCGCTGGCGGCGCGACAAGGCCGAACAACAAACCGCCGGATCCGAAGCTCCCGCCCCCAGACCGGAGGACATGGCATGACAACGCCAATGCTCCAATTGCAGAACGTCATTGTCGATTTCGACGGATTCAAGGCGATCAACAACCTTTCGCTGACCATCGAAAGCGGCAGCATGACCGTAGTGATCGGCCCCAACGGCGCGGGCAAATCGACGATGTGCGATTCCATTATCGGCCGCGTCCGCGCCACTTCCGGGAAGGTGCTGTTCCACGGCCGCGAAATCCAGGCCGAGGCGGAACACGATATCGTCAACCTGGGCATCTGCCGCAAGTTCCAGACGCCCGGCGTACTCGTGGCCCTTTCGGTGATCGACAACCTGACGATCGCCGCCACGAAGGACCGCCGCTGGTGGACCAAGTTCGGCCGCAAGGGAGAGGCGGAAGCACGCACCCGTGCCGAAGAGATCATCGAGATGATCGGGCTTGCCCCACGCCGCGATGCGCTGGCCGGCAATCTCAGCCATGGCGAGAAGCAATGGCTGGAAATCGGCATGGTCGTCGCCACCGACGCCGAACTGCTGCTGCTCGACGAACCGACCGCCGGCATGGGCGCGGCGGAAAGCACGCAGACAGCGGAGATCGTGAAGTCGCTGGTTGGCAGACACGCAGTGCTGGTGATCGACCACGACATCGATTTCGTCTCGCAACTGGGCGGCCACGTCGTCGTGCTGCATCAGGGGCAGCTTCTGCGTGAAGGCACGCTCGAAGAGATCAGGGCCGACGAGGAAGTAGCCGCCATCTATCTCGGGAGGGCGAAATGACCATTGAGGTCAAGAACCAGCTTTTGAACCTGCGCAGCGTCAGCGCCGCTTATGGCAAGGGACAAGTGCTGTGGGATATCGCCTTCGATCTGGGCAAGGGCGATAGCGCAACCGTGCTGGGCCGCAATGGCGTGGGCAAGACGACGCTGATGAAGACAATCATGGGTCAGGTCGCGGTCGCATCGGGCCATCTTTACTGGCATGGCGATGAGGTTACCGCGATGCCA
>DASWWL010000030.1:0-3319 GCA_036400975.1 Novosphingobium sp.
ATAGCCAGTCTTTGCCCCATGTCGTCAAGGCACTGCGCGCAGATGGTGCGGGGTCTATCACCTTCCGCCCGATCGGGCAGGACCAGGACGTCTCGCACCCGGTTTTCGCCGGAGAACGGATCGACGTGCACGCCAGCCATGTGCGCGCGACGGGCACGACGGGTCAGACCGTGATTGTCGGATATGCCTGATGTTCGGTCCGGGTTATGGCTTTCCGCGTGTCCGCAGACCGATGCAGGCTTCTCCGATGATGCTGACGGGTCCAGTGCAATCGGCTTTGATCGAGAGCAACGGAACCGTACTGGCTCTGACCCTTTCGGAAATTCCTGGCGGTGGCTGGGCGAGCTATGGCAACGCTTCCACGATTGGTCCTATACCGGGCGTTGATCTCGCCACGACGACGCCTGGTTATGATCGTTCGGGCGGACAGGCGGTGGCCAATGCCGGACGGGCGCGGCCTGTTTCGGCACTGCGCCCTTGCCGCAAGACGCCGATCGTGCCGACCGGGACAAGCCAGCCCAACAGCAATATGCTGGATGAGGTGGTCAATGGCGGCGGCAGGCGCACCGTGCGGCTGCGCCTGTCACGCTATGTCTACGCAGGCGATGCCTGTACCCTGTCGCTCGGCGCTGGATGGCGGACCGGCGCTTCCGCGCAGGCCGGCCTCCCCGTGACCAATGCCAGCACGGTGGCCGCACCCGCGCCCATCCTGCGCTGGATCACCGTCCCCTGCCAGCGCGTGACGGCTCCGTTCCGGGTCGAGCTGGCGGCGGGCAGCATTAATCCCGAAGGGCGGTCCGGCCTTGCGGCAGTGCGCTTCACCGTAACCGACGGCGTGACGACGAATACCGTCTGGACGGCTGCGCTTTCGACCGGAGCCGATGGTACGCGCTGCTGGGGCGCGACGATCGATCCCGCCGGGCTGAGTGCGGGACCGATCACCGTCCATGCCGAGGCCTTTCCATGGATCGGTCCGGCGCGCGCGACGGGCAGCGGCCAGGCGGCGGCAACGGCGGGGCACGGCTATGCCGCCGCAAGTCCGCTGACGATGGCCTATGATCCCGCCGGCACCCGTTATCCGCCCGCCTATGTCGTCATCGACCCGGTGAACGGCACCGCCACCGCCTCAGCGGCAATGGTGCAGTCGTCGCTGGCGGCGGCAAAGGCCGTGGCGAATGCTTCCAAACCCGTCAGTCTGTCTTGCGCGTTGCAGGCGATCCGTCTGGCCAACCGCTCAGCAGCAGCGGCGAACGGCGGCGGGGCGCTTTCGCGCATGGCCGACAATGCTTTCGTCATCCTGCCCGCCGGCACGACCACGGTAGGCGCTACGGCTGTCTCTACCGACATTACGGCCGCCGAATGCTGGCCGGTGATCCTGGGCGATCCCGACAACGCCGATCCGCGCGCCAACTGCATCCTGGAAAGCGCAGCCACGACAGCGACGTTGCGCGTCCCCGCCATCTGCCTGCGCAACCTGACCTACAAGGGCGGCGGCGGTCGCCTGTCCAACTTCACGTACATCTGGGCGGACAATGTCTCGATCACCGCGCGCGCCGGGCAGGAAGCGAGCGCCGCCGGCTTCAGCACTGCCACGGCCAACAGCGCGGTCTATTACACTGGCTGTTCGACCGCAGGCACGGCCATTGCGCTGGCTCCCGAAAGCCAGTCTGCGCGGCCCCGGCTCGTACGCAATTGCCAGACGCCGCGCGCCATCGCGGCGCAGGCGATTATTGGCTGCACGCAGACTTACGAGGCGGGGCTTACCACGCAAAGCTTCCTCAATGGCTGGTCGTCCAGTTTCGGCACGGCGGCGAGCCAGAACGACTGGATCGCAATCGGCAACAGTGCGTTGCGGCGTGAAGGTGTCTCGATCGGTTTCCCGCTCGCGACTTCGGGCGGCAAGGGTTATCTGGATGGTGCGCTGTTCCTCAACAACGTGACCGAGCGGATCGGCGCCGGCCCCAGTCCCTTCTGGGCGATGGGCGAGAACTCGTTGGAAAATTACAGTCATCTGGTGATCGAGGGGAACACCTTCGCCGGAGAGCGCTGCAACACGCTCTACAACGATCCGCCGAACCTCTCCGATCACAACGTCCACGTCGACTGCCGCATCGCCAACAACTATTTCGATCGCCTGCCGACCAAGCACGACGACTTCTACGATGCCGAGACGGCGGGATCGAACGGTGCGAATTTCGGCTATCGCCCCTGGCTGACCGACAACCTGTGGGTGCAGGACGGGACGAATTTTGCGGCTAACGTCTATGGCCGCCGGCTTGCCACCGATTTTGAACTCAAGGGCTTCGGTCTTGGCGCGATCGTCAATCCGAACGGCAATCTTCTGGGCGACACCTTCCCGTTGTTCACCGCCGACAAGTCCGCGCTGGGCGATGGCGCGGGCGGCGGCGATTACCGCCCGGCTCCCGGTTCGCCGTTGATCGGCGTGGCCAGTGTCGCCAATCTCGATGTCGATCGTGCGGGAACGGCGCGCGGGCCCACGTTCGCGGCGGGGGCGTTCGAGCCCTTGTGACCTGGGTGCATACGTTGCGAACCCACATGCCGCATTGCACAATCGCTGAGCCTGACTTATCCAGTTGACCGTCCTACAGGCAGCTCAGGAGATTGGATGTTCGCGCTGGCCGCCAAACTGGACGAGCGTTTCAAGATGCTTCGCTGGCGGCGTGACCAGTTCACCAGCCAGCCTTTGCGCAAGTGGTTTCGTGAAAAGCACCGGATCGAGGTCGGTCTGTACAGCTATGGCTGTTTCGACCAGTGGCGGATGCCGGGACCACTCGTCATCGGCCGTTACTGTTCGATCGCCAACACCGTACGGTCGGCGCCGATCAATCACCCCTTCGATGCGATGACGACCCATCCGGTGCTCTACGAGCGCCGGTTCGGCGTGGTCGATGCCGACCTCCATTATGAGGAGCCTCAGGTGATCGAGGACGATGTGTGGATCGGCCACAATGCCATCATCCTGCCGGGGTGTCGCCGCGTCGGACGCGGCAGCATCATCGGGGCCGGAGCGATCGTTACACGCGACGTGCCGGCCTATTCGATCGTTGCAGGCAATCCTGCGAAAGTGTTGCGTGAACGGTTTTCGTCAGAGCTTCAGGCGGCCATCGAGGCAAGTCGGTGGTGGTTGCTCGATCCGCCCGAACTGCGCGCGATGGTGCAGCGCGCCCGAGACCTCGTATTCCATCCGACGGCCTCGTCGATCGATGCCTGGCTGGCCGGGCGTCGGGAGGCTTGATGGCGGGGCCTTCGGTTTCGGTCATCGTGCCGCACTATCACGATCTCGAACGTCTCGACCGAT
>DASWWL010000031.1:0-15035 GCA_036400975.1 Novosphingobium sp.
TCGTCCATGCCGGTGTGACATTCACCGGCCTGTCCATCCGCCGCATCCCGTGGCGGCCTTTCCGGACCGCGCGGGCGCCGACCGCACTACGGGAGACAAGAGAAGCAAAAGGCCTTTCGCGTCTCCCGCACCCGTCGCGGTGTGTCAGTCTGGTAACTGACAGAACGGAACGTATGAAGAACATTCCTACATGTCAAGCGCATGCGGATAGTTTTTCAAGCTATCCTCCGCACGTAGCCTTCGGCAGGTTCAGACAGAACGGCGGGCAATGATCCGCGAGGACTGGTTCATCAGCCGAGGTGCCGGGCGAAGAATTCCGCGGTACGCTTGTCGGCAAGCGCTGCGCCGGCTTCGTCCCGGCGCTTCCCGCCTTCGTCGGCGAAGCCGTGATCCAGTCCTTCATAGTCATGGATCGTGACCTTGGGATGGTCGTCGAGACCTTCGTGCATGGCTTTCTGCACGTCCGCAGGGACGAAACCGTCGGCGGTGGGAACGTGCAGCAGGAGGGGATTGGCGATGGCGTGCTTTTCGCCCAGCATGCGGTCGATGGCGACACCGTAGTAGCCGACCGAGGCATCGACGTCGGTGCGTGCGGCGGCCATGTAGGCCACGCGTCCGCCCATGCAGAAGCCCATGAGGCCGACCTTGGGGACGCCGGCTTCGCGGCGGATCCAGTGAATCACGGCTTCGACGTCCTTGATGCCTTCGTCGAAATCGTGCTTCATCATGTAGCCGACCGCAGCATTGAACTGTTCCGGCACGTCGGCGTCGAACTCGAGGCCGGGCTCCTGCCGCCAGAACACATCGGGCGCGACCGCGAGGTAGCCCTGCGCGGCCCAGTCATCCGCCTTCTTGCGGATACCGGGATTCACCCCGAAGATTTCCTGGATGACGATGATCGCCCCGCGCGGCGTGCCCGTGGGCCTGGCGACATAGGCTGGAATCTCGCCGCTGCCGTCGAGGGTGGGAATCAGCGTGTTCGTGTTCATAGCGGCTCTCCATGATCTGTGTCTGGCGCAACTATGCGCCGCTGGTGGACTTTGCCAAGGCCATGTGTCAGCAATATCGCGGAATCCGGCATCGGAGGCGCGCCATATGAAGGTCAATGTCGAAATCGATTGCACGCCGGAGGAAGCCAGACGTTTCCTGGGCCTGCCCGATGTCAGCAAGGCGAACGAAGTCTATGTCGAAGCCGTCGCCAAGGCGATGCAGGGCGGCAGCTTCGACCAGCTCCAGGAATACGCGAAGCAGATCGCGCCGATGGGGCAGCTCGGCATGCAATTGTTCCAGCAGTTCCTCGATGGAGGACTGGGCAAGTCGGGCAAGAAGACGTCCTAGCACGGAACCTGTATCGAGGCTTTGATGAGCGATACGATTTTCGCCCTGTCCAGCGGTGCCCCGCCGGCGGCGATCAGTGTGATCCGGATCAGCGGACCGGGGGCTTCGATGGCGTTGTCCGCACTGACAGGACGCCTGCCGCCTGCCCGCCGGGCAAGCCGGATGCGGTTGCTGGATATGGCGGGTGAAGTGCTGGACGATGCCCTGGTGCTATGGCTGCCGGGGCCGGGCAGCGCAACGGGAGAGGACACGGCGGAACTGCATTGCCATGGCGGTCGCGCGGTTGTGAATGCGATCGAAGGGGCGCTGTCGCGGTTGCCGGAGTTGCGCCGCGCAACTCCGGGCGAGTTCACCCGCCGGGCCTTTGTCAATGGCAGGATCGATCTTGCCGAGGCGGAAGGGCTGGCGGATCTGCTGGCCGCCGAAACCGACCTGCAGCGTCGCAGCGCACTTGCCATGGCCGGCGGCATGCTTTCCCGGAAGGTGGAAGCCTGGCGTGACCGGTTGCTGGAAGCGTCGGCGGCAGTCGAAGCGGTTCTCGATTTCGCGGATGAAGACGATGTGGCGGTTCTTCCGCCCGATTTTTCGGCAAAGCTGGAACGCCTTCGCGCGGAAATCGGTGATTGCCTCACCCGTCCCCGCGCCGAAGTTCTGAAGGAGGGCTACCGCGTCGTTCTGGCGGGGCCTCCGAATTCAGGGAAAAGCACACTTTTCAATGCTTTGGTTGAAAGCGACGCAGCGATAACCGCTGCCGTCGCCGGCACCACCCGCGATGTGCTGACTCGTCCGGTCGCCATTGGCGGCATTCCTTTCCTGTTCGTGGATACCGCCGGTCTTCGCGATACGATGGACGAGGTAGAGGCGATAGGCGTGGAGCGGGCGCGGAGCCAGCTTGAGCGCGCGGATCTCGTCCTGTGGCTGGGCGGGGAAGGGGAAGGGCCGGTGGACGCTTGGGAAATCGCGCCTCAGGCGGACAGGATCGAATATCCCGCCAAGGCTCATCCGCGTCACCGCGTGTCGGCTGCAACCGGTTTCGGAATGGATGGGCTGCGGGATGACCTTATCGACCATGCCCGCCACGCATTGCCCGGTGCCGGAGAAGTGGCGATCAACGCGCGGCAGTCACGCTATCTGGCGGAGGCGGAGTGGTTGCTGGGCTGCGCGAGAGAACTCAGCGATCCCCTGCTGATTGCAGAGCATCTTCGTCTCTCGCGCATCTGCTTTGATTCTCTCGTCGGGCGTACGGCGACGGAGGATATGCTGGATGCGCTTTTCGGCAGGTTCTGCATAGGAAAGTGACACCGCGTTTCACGTGAAACAGTCTTTGCCGTATCGCATCGACTTTGACGCGAATCCGATGCTGCGATAGGAGGGCGCATGCGCTCCTTTGATACTATCGTAATCGGCGGCGGTCACGCCGGCGTCGAGGCTGCGGCTGTTGCGGCGCGTATGGGCGCACGCGTCGCGCTCGTCAGCTTCGATCTTTCCGCCATCGGCGCGATGAGCTGCAATCCTGCGATAGGAGGGCTCGGCAAGGGACACCTCGTGCGCGAGGTCGATGCTTTTGATGGATTGATCGGGCGTGCGGCCGATGCCGCTGCGATCCACTATCGGATGCTCAACCGCTCGAAGGGCAGCGCGGTGCAGGGTCCGCGCGTGCAGGCCGACCGCGTGCTGTTCAAGGCGGCCATCCAATCCATGCTGACTCTGCAAGGCGATCTTACTTTCATTGAAGGCGAGGCGGCCGCCCTGTTCTTCGAGGGCGAGCGCGTGAAGGGCATTGAACTGGCCGATGGGACGGTTCTGCAAGCGGGAGCCGTGGTTCTATGCACCGGTACGTTCCTGGGCGGGACGATGTTTCGTGGTGAGGAACGCATGGTCGGAGGGCGAATCGGCGAAGCCTCCGCGCAGCGGCTAGCCGCCCAATTGCGGAATGCCGATTTGCCGATGTCCCGGCTCAAGACCGGCACGCCGCCCCGGCTCGATGGACGGACGATCGATTGGGCGCGGCTGGAGGAGCAGCCCTCCGATGGCGAGACCTGGACGATGTCCGCCCTGGGACAGGGCCGGAGCAACCCTCAGTTGTCTTGCGCCATCACGCGAACCAATGCGCGGAGCCATGACATCATTCGCGACAACCTCCATCGATCGCCGTTGTTCACGGGAGCGATAGGCGCGCAAGGGCCGCGGTATTGTCCGTCGATAGAAGACAAGATCCATCGCTTTGCCGATCGCGACGGACATCAGATATTCCTGGAGCCGGAAGGGCTGACGACGAACCTCGTCTATCCCAATGGCGTGAGCACTTCGCTTCCGGCCGATGTGCAGCTCGCCATGCTGCGAAGCATGGAAGGGCTGGAGCAGGTGGAAATGGCCGTGCCGGGCTATGCGGTCGAATACGATCACATCGATCCGCGCGCGCTTCGCCACAGCCTGGAGTTGCGTGCGATTCCCGGCCTTTACTGTGCGGGACAGATCAACGGCACAACGGGTTATGAGGAAGCCGCCGCGCAAGGCCTGCTGGCGGGCATGCACGCCGCTGCTGCGGTGCTGGGGCGGGAGCCGGCCAGGCTCGATCGCGCCAACGCCTATATGGCGGTGATGATCGATGATCTCGTGTTGCATGGCGTGTCCGAACCCTATCGTATGCTGACGGCCCGCGCTGAATATCGCCTGCGTTTGCGCGCGAACAATGCGACGACGCGGTTGACGCCGCTGGCGATCGAGGCGGGTTGCGTGGGAGAAGCGCGGTTGCAGTGGTTCCGCCATCGTGAGGCCGCCAGATCGGAAATCGAAGCCGGGCTCGACCGGGCGGTTTCGGGCGCTGAGCTAGCCAAGGGAGGGCTGCCTGTCCGCGTGGACACGGGGCGCCTGACGCTTCGCGAATGGTTGCGCTTCGGGGGCGTCGATCTTGCCGGGCTTGCCCCATGGCTGGAGGATGCCGGGATCGTCGGTAGCGAGCTTGCCGAAGAGCTTGCCGAAGATGCGGCCTATGCACCGTATCTCGCTAGGCAGGAGGGTGAACTGCGTGAGTTGCGCGCGGGTGAGAACCTGCCGTTGGGAGACGATTTTCCCTATGCCGAGATTCCCGGGCTGTCGCGGGAGATGGTCGAGCGTCTTGCCAAGGCGGGGCCCGCTACGCTTGCGGCGGCGGGCAGGGTTGCGGGCGTTACCCCTGCTGCTCTGGCGGTTCTTCTGGTTCATGCCCGTCGGCGTGCGGCATGATTGCTGACGAAGGCGCCGCTCTGGCCTGGCTTCGCGGATTGCCGGAATGCGATGCAGTGGCGATGGCCCGGCTTGAGCGGCTGATTGCGCTTCTGCGGGAAGAAAATCAGCGGCAGAATTTGGTTTCTGCCGCGAGTCTCGACGAAGTCTGGCGCCGTCACATCGTGGATAGCGCGCAGCTCCTCGTGCATGTTCCACGTGGAACCTCGCCCTGGCTCGATCTGGGAACCGGCGCAGGTTTCCCCGGAATGGTCGTGGCGGCGATGAGGTCTGAAGACGACGTCATCCTGGTAGAATCACGTGCACGGCGCATTGCGTGGCTGGAACAGTGCAAAGCGGAACTGGACCTGCCGCATGTGCGCGTGATGGGTTCCCGGCTCGAAGCTCTGGATAGCTTCTCGGCCGGTGTCATTTCGGCACGTGCTTTTGCGCCTCTCGAACGATTGATCGACCTGGCGGCACGGTTCTCCACAAAGGACACGCTGTGGCTGTTGCCCAAAGGTCGTTCGGCGAGGCAGGAACTGTTAGAACTTCGTGGATGGAATCATACGTTTCACGTGGAACAATCGCTGACTGACGCCGAAGCAGGCATCATTACAGGCACGTTGGACCACAGGAAGAAGGGAAGACCCTCGTGATTCGAGTTGCCATTGCCAATCAGAAGGGTGGCGTGGGCAAGACCACGACGGCAATCAATATTGCCACAGCCATGGCTGCCACCGGCTGGAAGACCCTGCTGATCGACCTCGATCCGCAGGGCAATGCATCGACCGGCATCGGCATTGCTGCGGCGGACCGCATCCGCTCGATCTATGACGTATTGATCGATGAAGCCCCGGTTTGCGAATGTATCCAGAGCACCCGGATCCCCGGTCTGGACATCATACCGGCCACCGTCGATCTGTCGGGGGCGGAAGTAGAGCTGGTCGCCGTCGACAATCGCACCGATCGCCTGCGCCGCGGACTCGATGAAGAGGATATCGGTTATGACATCTGCTTCATCGATTGCCCGCCGTCTCTAGGCCTGCTCACCCTGAATGCGTTGAGCGCGGCCGATACCTTGCTGGTCCCGCTCCAATGCGAATTCTTCGCGCTCGAAGGGCTCAGCCAGTTGCTTCAGACCGTTGAGCGCGTGCAGCAGCGATTCAATCCGGATCTCGGCATTCTTGGTGTCGCCCTTACGATGTTCGACCGGCGCAATCGTCTGACCGATCAGGTCGCCGATGATGTGCGTTCGGTGCTGGGCGGACTGGTGTTCGAGGCGACGATCCCGCGCAACGTGCGTTTGTCCGAGGCGCCGAGCCACGGTCTGCCGGCACTAGTCTACGATCATTCGTGTGCCGGCAGCCGTGCCTATATGGCGCTTGCTCGCGAGGTGATCGGTCGCTTGCCCAAACAAAGGAAGGCTGCATGAGCGACGATCCCGTCATCCGCATTTCGGTTCCGCCGGCAGCGGCCCCGAAGCGCAAGCCGCCCGCGCTGGGGCGGGGGCTGGGCGCTCTCATGGGCGAGACGCGTCGTGAAGAGCCGCTTGCCGCGCAACGAGCGGGCAATGATGCTCTGGTCCTGCCGACGGGCGGCCTTGCCATGCTGGCGGTTGCCGATATCGAGCCGCACCCGGAGCAGCCGCGTCGTCATTTCGACGAGGCGGCGCTGGCTGAGCTTTCCGAATCGATTTCGCAGCGTGGAGTGATCCAGCCGGTGATCGTGCGGCCGCATGGCAAGGGCCGCTATCAGCTCGTGGCGGGCGAACGCCGCTGGCGGGCGGCCCAGCTTGCGCGGCTTCACGAGATTCCCGCGATCGTTCGCGACCTGAGCGAGCGCGAGGTCATGGCGCTGGCGCTGATCGAGAACCTTCAGCGGGAAGACCTCAATCCCATCGAGGAAGCCCGCGCTTATCACCGCCTTGCCGATCAGGAAGGGCTGACTCAGGCCGAGATCGCGAAGATGGTCGACAAGAGCCGGAGCCATGTCGCCAATCTCCAGCGTCTCTTGCAGTTGCCTGAGAGCGTCATTCTGCTGGTGGAAGACGGCAGCCTGTCGATGGGCCACGCCCGCGCGCTGATCGGCGTCGATAACGCTGAAACCCTGGCGCGCGAAGCTTTGAGCAAACAGCTTTCGGTGCGTGAGGTCGAGAAACTCGTACGCCGCCAGACGCGCGGCGAAAGCCAGCCGCGCCGCGCGCGGCAGCAGCGCAGTTTGTCCGAAGATGCGGACATCGCGGCCGTACAGGGCCACCTTGAGGAGTTTCTGGGCCTGCCGGTGCGAATCCATGCGGATGCCGATCCGCGCTCGGGTGCGGTGACGATCCGTTACAAGACGCTCGACCAGCTTGATCTTATCTGCCAGCGCCTGACGGGCGGTGGAATTTAAAATATTGAAATTAAAGTGTATTTTGTAATTCTTGGTCCTCGGCCGCGTTTCGGGAAGGTTTAGCTGCGCGTGCGCTTGTCTGGCGTAACGCGAATCCGCTTATCTGGGACGATACGTGGTGCGCGGCGAATGACGCGGCGGGCAGGTACGTCCTCATAGACGTATTCGACCGTCTCTTTGCACTCGGGCTTGCTAAGGGGCGTCAACATGACCGGCACCATGACCATCGGTGCGGCATAGCCGTAAGGTACGCCGTAAACCGGGTAGGAACCGCCATGCGCGTAATAGCTGTCGAGGAAGACTTCACAGTCGTCGCGTTCGCGGCCGTGATCCTCGGCCTTGTCGATCGCGCTGCCGACAACCGCGCCAATCGCGGCGCCGGCGATCGTACCAACCGCGCGATTGCCAGCGCCGGCAATGCGGTTTCCGGCGACTCCGCCGATTACACCCCCGATCACCGCGCCGCCCACGCCATTGTCCCGGCGGGAGAGGCGGTGCCGGCAATCGGCGAGCCAATCTTCCCGCACGCGCGGATCGATCGGCGGCGGAGAATAGCGGCTGCGTTCGCGCCAGTCGGGCCGATCATCGGGATATTGGGGCGCAAGTCCGGGACCATCGCCATGATGGCGCTCTTCATGAGCGCTGGCGGGCAATGCGGCAAAGGCAAGCGCCAGGCCGGAAATGGCCATGCAGGCCTGCGTGAAATGGCGGATGCGCATATTTGCCTCCCTGTCGTGACGACAAGATAGTCTTGTTAGCAAATAATTTAGCATCGAGTCGGCTGAAAAACCAAGGAATTGGCCTTGGCGAGGGTGTCCCGTTTCGGAGCAGGACAGGCGCTAGATTCTCAACCTAGATCGCCCGTTCGATGGCCCTGGCGAGGCTTTCCATGCCGGCGGCATCCAATTCGTCGAAGCGTGCGGGCCGCGGGCTGTCGAGATCGATCACCGCGATCACCTTGCCATTCCGCAGCACCGGAACGACCAGTTCGGACGCGCTCGCGGCATCGCAGGCAATATGGCCCGGAAACGCATGGACATCCTGAACCAGCTGGGTCGTTCCGGTTGCCGCCGCGGTGCCGCACACACCCTTTCCCCAGGGAATGCGGATGCAGGCGGGCTTGCCGATGAAGGGCCCGAGAACGAGTTCGCCGTCAACGGCGCGATAGAAGCCGGCCCAGTTGAGGTCGGGCAGGAATTGCCAGATCAAGGCGGCGAGATTGGCCATGTTCGCGATCCGATCGCGTTCGCCCTCCACCAGCGCCTGCGCGCTGTCCGTGAGTTGACGATAAAGGTCCGGCCGGGACAGGGATATATCCGGAGCGAAAGCGAACATGGGCCGGGATGTTAGCGCAAGGTCCGGTTGCCGCCTAGGCGGACAGAGTCTATCTCTACCGCGCATGATGTCACGCAAGCGCAAGCTGTTCGCCACGACCGGCGTTATCCTCCTGGTCCTGATCGCCTTCGTCGCCTGGGTTTGGCGCGGCAATCCGTCTGATCGCCCGCTCAGCGATACGATGGGACGAACCCCGGTTCTGGCCGAGGCGGACAGCGAAAGGATTCCCAGCATCGGGCTGGCGAAAACGATCGGCTGGAAAGCCGGCGAAGCGCCGACTGCGGCGCAAGGGCTTGCAGTAGTCCGTTTCGCCGATGGCCTCGATCACCCGCGCACACTCTTGACCTTGCCGAACGGCGATGTCCTAGTGGCGGAAACCAATTCGCCTCCACGCGCATCGGGCGGCATCACCGGGTGGTTCATGGGTGTGTTTATGAAGCGCGTCGGGGCGGGCGATTCCTCGCCCAACAAGATAGTGCTGTTGCGCGATGCCAATGGTGACGGCAAGGCGGAAGGGCGTTTCACCTTGCGCAGCCAGGGCATGGATTCGCCTTCGGGCATGGCCTGGCGCGACGGCAAGCTCTACATCGCCAATCACAACGCGGTTCTGGCTTTCGATTTCGTTCCCGGCGCCACCGCGCTCGCCGGGGAGCCGCGCAAGCTGATGGATTTGCCCGCCGGGGGCAATCACTGGATGCGCAACCTGTTGTTGAGCGCTGACGGCAAGAAGCTGTATGTCGCGGTGGGATCGGCTTCCAATATAGGCGAAGACGGCATGGCGGCCGAGCAGGGCCGCGCCGCGATCTGGGAAATCGATCTCGCAAGCGGCGCGCGTCGCCAATACGCGGCGGGCTTGCGTAATCCCAATGGCATGGCCTGGAATCCGTCAACCGGCGAACTCTGGACGGTGGTCAACGAACGTGACCAGCTTGGTCCGGATCTGGTTCCGGATTATCTGACCAATGTGCCCGTAGGCGCCCAATATGGCTGGCCCTGGGTATACTGGAAGGATGTGATCGACTGGCGGGTAAAGGATCCCATGCCGGAATACCTCACCGAATATACCCGCAAGCCGGAATATGCGCTCGGCGCGCATGTCGCGCCGTTGGGGCTGCTTTTCGCGACGAGCGGCAACGTGATGGGCGAAGGTTTCGCCAACGGTGCCTTCGTGGCGCGGCATGGCTCATGGAATCGCAAGCCGTTGGTGGGCTACGATGTGGTCTTCGTGCCCTTTGACGCCCGCGGCAATCCGCAAGGCATGCCGAAGCCCGTGCTGACCGGGTTCCTGAACGGCGAAGGCCAAACTCGTGGCCGCCCGGTCTGGCTTGCTTGGGACAAGGCCGGCGGGCTGCTGGTCAGCGACGATACCGCCGGCGTCATCTGGCGCGTGTCGGCTCCCGGAGCCAAGCCCGCCGTGGGTCCGGCGGCAGTCGTGACTGCCCATATGCCCCCGCAGCGGGAGCTCAAGGGCGATCCTAACGCTCAAATGGAAGCGTCGCTTGGCGAGATTCGCAACGAGATGATGCAGCGCTGATCAGATCGCCTTGCCGGCGCGCCCGGCCAGTTCGGTGATGTACTGCCACGCTACGCGGCCCGAGCGTGCGCCGCGCCTGCGCGACCATTCGAGCGCATCTGCCTGCTCCCAGGCGAGGCCATAGGCATCGGCATAGCCGGCGACGATCGCCAGATATTCGTCCTGGCCACAGTTGTGAAAGCCGATCGACAGGCCGAAACGATCCGCAAGTGCGAGCTGGTCGTCAACCGCGTCGCGAGGGTTGAGCGGATCGTTCTGTTCGCTGCTGTGCCGAGGTACGATGGCGCGGCGGTTCGACGTCACGGCCAGGCGGACATTGGCCGGGCGCGCCTCAACGCCGCCTTCCAGCCAGCTGCGGAGCAGGCGCGGCCCATTGCCGTCGCCGTCCTCGAAACCCAGGTCATCGACGAAGACCAGGAAACGCCGGTCGATCCGGCCCAGCGTGGCGAAAAGGCCGGTGACTTGCGCAAGCGATTCCTGTCCCACCTGGACTAGCGCGACCGCGCCGGGATGGGCGGTTTGCGCCGCGACGACGCTCGCCCGCAGTACCGCCGATTTGCCCATGCCTCGTGCGCCCCACAGCAGCATGTCGTGGGCGGCATGACCTGCCGCTAGTCGCGCGACGTTGCCGGAGACGGTAGCTTTCTGGGCGTCGATGCCGCGCAGCAGATCGAGTGATGGTGCGTGGATATGCTCTATATGCCGCGCACCGCGACTGTCCCAGACATAGGCGGGATGATCGGTCCATTCGTTTTCGGCTGGACGGGGCGGTGCAAGGCGTTCGAGCGCATTCGCTATCCGGGCGAGTGCGTCATTTCGGTCGTTCATCCTGCGAGCGCCTCCGCGTCGAGTTCATAAAGCAGCGCCGCGCCTCCAGTCGCGGCGGCTTTCAGCCCGATAGCCTCGGGGACGATGCGCTCAAGGAAATAGCGCGCCACAACCGGCTTGCCGCGGGCGAGAGCGGCCGGTACGCCGTCTTCCTGCGAAAAGCGCGCCTGAAGCAGTAATTGCCAGCCCGCAACCGCGACTGCGCACATCGTGCAGAAGGCGACGCTGCCGGCGAGTCGATCGTCGAGGCCGGCGTCCCTCAGCATCCATTCGCCCACCGAAGCGCATTCCCCGGCAAGCTGCCGCAAGGGGATGACGTCATCCGCATCACGCGCGATTTCGGACATCAGCGACGCCAGCACGCCGCCATTTTCCATCCCGAGCTTGCGAGTTACGAGATCGGCCGCCTGTATGCCGTTCGTGCCTTCGTAAATGGGGGCGATTCGCGCATCGCGATAGAATTGCGCAGCGCCGGTTTCCTCGATGAAGCCCATGCCGCCATGTACCTGCAAGCCGAGACTGGCGACTTCGCAACCGACATCCGTACCCCATGCCTTTATCAGCGGCACGAGCAGCTCCGCTCTGGTTTGAGCTGCATCCTCGCCCAGCATGCCGCGATCGACCTGACCGGCGGTGTAGTACAGCAGTCCGCGTGCGCCTTCGGTCAGCGCGCGCATCCGCAGCAGCATTCGGCGGACGTCCGGATGCTCGACAATCGCCACCGGCGTTTTGTCGGGCGAGCCGGCACGCGCCGACTGCACGCGTTCCCGCGCATAGGCCATCGCCTTCTGCAGCGCCGCTTCGGCCACCTGCACGCCCTGGCCGCCGACATTGATGCGCGCCGAGTTCATCATCGTGAACATTGCCCGCAGGCCTTCGTTCTCGCCGCCGACGATCTCTCCGATGCAATCGTCATGGTCGCCATAGCTCATCACGCAGGTAGGTGAGGCGTGGATGCCCATCTTGTGCTCGAGGCTGACGACCTTGAGGTCGTTTCGCTCCCCTATGGCGCCATCGTCGCCGACGCGGAACTTCGGCACGAGGAACAGCGAGATGCCGCGCGATCCCGCTGGTGCTTCGGGCAGGCGTGCAAGGACGAGGTGAACGATATTTTCCGCCAACTCGTGCTCGCCCCAGGTGATGAAGATCTTGGTGCCCTTGATGCGGTATTTGCCTGCGTGCTCGCCCTCGATGATCGGAGTGGCGGTGGTGCGCAGTGCGCCGACATCGCTGCCCGCCTGCGGCTCGGTGAGGTTCATGGTTCCCGCCCACTCGCCGCTGACGAGCCTGGCCAGGTATTTCGCCTGCTGCTCCTTGCTGCCGTGGCGGTGCAGCGCCTCGATCGCGCCGACGGTAAGCATCGGCAACAACGAGAAGGCGAGGTTCGCCGCGCCCAGCGCCTCCAGCACGCAGCAAGCTAGGGAGAAGGGCAGGCCTTGTCCGCCGAACTCTTCAGGTGCGGCCACGGCGTTCCAGCCTGCGGAGACGAACTCACGATAGGCTTCGGCATAGCCATCGGGCAGCCGCACGACGCCATTTTCGAGCTTTGCGCCTTCGATATCCCCTCTGCGGTTCAGCGGCGCCCACACGCCACTGGCAAAAGAGCCGATTCCTTCGGCTATCGCTTCCACCATGTCGGCGCTGGCGGAGGCGAAACGGTCATGTCCTGCGAGTTCGGCAATTCCCGCGCTGACGCGCAGAGCAAAGACCTGTTCGGCTGTCGGTGGTATGAAGTCCATCGGCGCTTTTCCTTGGCATCCCCTTCATTGGACTATAGCGGCAGGGCATGACGGGCAACATGGAAGCCAGGATCGTTTCGGTATCGGACGCGGTCATCGCCGATGCAGCTATGCTGCTGCGCGAGGGCGGGCTGGTCGCCGTGCCGACGGAAACGGTCTATGGCCTGGCTGCGCGCGCGGACAGCGACGAGGCGGTGGCGTCGATCTATCGCGCCAAGGGGCGACCCGATTTCAATCCGCTGATCGTTCATGTCACCGATCTCGCGCAGGCGGAGCGGCTGGCGTGGTTCGATGATCGGGCGAGGGCGCTTGCCGCTCGATTCTGGCCAGGAGCATTGACCATGGTGCTCCCCAAGCGTGACGATGCGCGGCTGGCCGCAGCCGTGACGGCCGGATTGCCCACCGTGGCGCTGCGCTGTCCGGCGCATCCCGCGATGCGCGCTGTGCTTGCCGCCACTGGTCTGCCGCTCGCTGCGCCTTCGGCCAATCGCAGCGGGGGCGTAAGTCCCACAAGCGCGGCACATGTGGCTTTCTCGCTTGGAAGCAGGGTGGATCGCATCCTCGACGGGGGGGACTGTGCTTCCGGGATCGAATCCACCATCGTCGCGCTGCGCGCAGATGGCGGCTGGCAATTGTTGCGGCCGGGTCCGATTACGCGTGACGTCTTGATGGATGTGCTGGGTGCACCCGATATCGCCGTATCCGGCGATCTGATCGAGGCGCCCGGACAGCTTGCCAGCCATTATGCGCCCGGCAAGCCGGTGCGGCTGAACGCCTGTTCGGCGGCGGCGGATGAATTCCATATCGGTTTCGGTGATGTGGCGGGGGACGCGTCGCTTTCGCCATCCGGGGATCTGGTGGAGGCCGCAGCGTCGCTGTATGCGCTGTTGCATATGGCGGCGGGTGCGCGGCAGCCGCGTATCGCCATTGCACCCATTCCCGAAAATGGCGTTGGCATCGCGATCAATGACCGGCTGCGCCGCGCCGCTGTGTAACGATCAATAGCGCGACAGGCGGAGGTTCTGAATCTCAGCATACTGATTGCGCGCATCTTCGCAGGCATTCTCTTCACCGCGCTGACATCGTGCGGTGGTGCGTTCATAGTCGCGCTGCAGCTTGCCGAGTTTCTCATCCCGCTTGCGCGCTTCGCGCCCGCGTCTTTCGTCGCTTTCCGATTGGCTGGTGGTCACCGCATCGACGCCCGCACCGGCTACGCGCACGGGGGCGGTGACGACGCCGACGGCGGTCTTGGCGATGCAGCCGGACAATCCTGTGAGGCAGGCAAGAGCGATCAGGGAGCGGTTCGTGAACATGGCGGAAACGTAGGGCGCTTGTCTGACGCCGTCCTTAACGGCGCAGCGGTTGGCCGCGAAAAAGGGGCCGCTCCTCGTGGAACGGCCCCTTTGGTTCGCAAAACGCTTTCGCTCAGGCCGTTGCCGGCTGGGCTTCGTAGTACTTCGGCGCGTGTTCGTTCAGGATCGCGAGGATCTTCTGCAGAGCGGCCGGCTCATCGGTCTTTTCCATGGCCGCTAGTTCACGCGCCAGACGCGACGATGCGGCCTCGAAGATCTGCCGTTCGGAATAGCTCTGCTCCGGCTGGTCGTCCGCCCGGAACAGGTCGCGCGTCACTTCAGCGATCGAGACGAGGTCGCCTGAATTGATCTTGGCTTCGTATTCCTGCGCGCGGCGCGACCACATGGTACGCTTGACGCGGGGTTTACCCTTCAGCGTGTCCAGCGCCTCGCGCAGCGTCTTGTCCGAGGACAGCTTGCGCATGCCGATGGCTTCGACCTTGTTCACGGGAACGCGGAGCGTCATGCGCTCCTTTTCGAACCGCAGCACATAGAGTTCGAGCTGCATTCCAGCGATTTCCTGGCTTTGCAACTCGATGACCCGGCCGACGCCGTGCTTCGGGTAAACGACGTAATCTCCAACATCGAAGGCGTTAGCCTTGGCGACCATGTATCGTCCTTTCACCTGCGGGCCCGCGCGAGATAGCGCTACGGGATTGATGGGCGGTCCAAACCATGAGCTTCGCTCATCCGGTTCGATGGTTCCATCAACCGATCGCTAGTGGCCCTGCCTTTCAAGATGGCTGCTGTCGGGACGCGACCGGCCCCGTCAGTGGGACACTATATAACACCACTGTAACAAAATTACCAGAGGCCAGAAACCATGAGGGTTCCGGCCTTGCTGGGGCATTCAAATGGCATGGCGCGGTGCGCCGGGCGATCAGTCGCCGTCGCCCGGTTCGGCCGAGAAGTACTTGTCGAACTTGTCATCGACGCCCTTGAAGTCGTCGGCGTCCGCCGGCGTATCCTTCTTGGACGTGAGATTCGGCCATTCCGCCGAATATTTCGCGTTCAGTTCAAGCCATTGTTCGAGGCCGCTTTCGGTGTCGGGCAGGATCGCCTCAGCCGGGCACTCCGGTTCGCAAACACCGCAGTCGATGCATTCGCTGGGGTTGATCACCAGCATGTTCTCGCCCTCGTAGAAACAGTCCACCGGGCAAACTTCGACGCAATCCATATACTTGCAGCGGATACAGGCGTCGGTAACGACATACGTCATGGCTGCAAATCCCCTTTGGCAGCATCGTTGTTGGCCGCTGCTATGGGAAAATTTCCAGCCCCGTCAAGCGCCGTATCGAGCCACTTGTAGCA
>DASWWL010000032.1:0-8676 GCA_036400975.1 Novosphingobium sp.
CGATACCTGCACTTGTCAAACGTAATGGATACGAAGGACATACAGACATCGACTTATAAACTGGCATCAGAGCCCAAAGACCCCTAACACCAGGCGCCGTCGCCCACATGTCCCTTCATCTATCAACAACAATGTCAAAGAACATACCGACACAAACAACCGGACAACCATGCAATCCCCGGTTTTCAGTCGGAGAACATGCTGCCCGTCTATGTCGGCAACCGCGTGATAAACCGCTGTAAAGTGGCTCACCGCGTCGGGAAGGCAGCCTCTAAGGACCGCATATGAGTCGGTCAAGGCAAAAATTTCGATGCGCGATTTTTTCCTGCTGCGACGAAAACAGCCATATTCTCCGCCCCGCTCGAACCCGCATTTGTCTGCAGCCCGATGCTACTTCGCTCGCGCAGACCAGCGGGCAGATATCCGAACATCGTCGAATATGTGCCTTCCCAGCGAAACAAGCACAATGCCGACACTAGCGCCCAGAACCGCGACGGCGCCTATTCCCATTTCTTCCGGCGAAGCCGGATGGCCCGGCAACACGTGCACCAAGGCGTACAGGCGATATACCGCGAATACCGCCAGGAGAGCCAATCCGGTACCTATCGCCCTTAACGCGATGTCGCTGGCCCAACCACTTCTTGCGCACAGCATGCCACACTCCTGCGTTGCAGCAGTCCATCTGGCGGATAAGCCATATAGATTCGAGCCGGAGGGAATTCCTTCGGCATAGTATTTCCGTATAATTTCGCCACGTTCCGAGCTTATGCTAGGGCTAAAGGCGCAGATTCCGGCGCTCAGCCGTCTGCTATCAGGCGATAGCCGATCCCCAGCTCGTTGATGATGAACCGCGGACGGGCGGGATCTTCCTCGAGCTTCTGGCGAATATTCCGAATGACGATACGTAGATAATCGACCCGGCGGTCCACCTCGTGCGGCCATGCGGCTTGCAGCACCCGCTGATGGGTGATTACCCGCCCCGGATTCCCGGCAAGCTCCATAAGCACCGCGAACTCTTTCCGTGTCAGATGGACTTCGCCGCCATCGCGCCTGACCACACGATTGGTCAGGTCGATCTCGACCGGCCCCGCCCGCACAAACAGCGACGCGCCTTGCGCGAGCAGCTTGTGCCGCAAGGCCGCCCGAAGGCGCGCAAGAACCTCGTCGCTATCAAAAGGCTTCGTCACATAGTCGTCCGCCCCGAGATCCAGCGCGGCGACTTTCTGATCGGTGGCATCACGCGCGGAAACGACAAGGATGGGCGCTGCGCTCTGCTTGCGCAGCAACTGGATGATTTCCAGCCCGTCACGATCGGGCAAACCCAAATCCAACAGAATCGCATCGGGCTGTTCCCTGCGAGTCTGTTCCAGTGCCTCAGCGGCGGTAGTCGCCTCGATGGCCTGATAGCCTCCTCGCGAGAGCGTACTCTGCAGCAAGCGGCGAATGTGCAGTTCGTCATCGACCACAAGAACCCGCACCGAATTCATTGTTCCAGCTCCTGATCAGAACCACGGACAAGGAGCCTTTCGGGGAAGTGAATGCTGAAGCAGGCTCCCGAAGTGTCCGGACGATTTGCAGCGCTGACAGTCATACCCATCGCCTCCGCAAAGCCTTTCACGATCGCAAGACCAAGCCCAGTTCCGCCAGCCGAGCGGTCCGATCCCTCTAGCCGCCGGAAGGTTTCGAAAACCTCCCGCTCACGCCCAGCAGGTAGCCCCGGCCCTTCATCAAGTACGGACAGCACCAGCTCATCATAGGAGCGTTCGGCACGAACAGTGATGGGAGAACCAGGGTCGCCATAACGACCCGCATTGTCCAGCAGGTTTAGCAGACAATGATGAAACAACTGGGGATCCGCCCTTACCAGCGGCAGGTCAGGCGCGACCGCCAGTCTGATGGACCGTCCTTCCAGCGAGCGGCGCGTGTCGTGAACAGCACTGCCAACCGCATCGGTCAGGTCCACAGGCTCGAGATGCAGCTTCAGAGCACCAGCCTCGACACGTGCCATGTCGAGCAGGTTAGCGACAAAACGGTTGAGGCGCATGGCCTCGCTTTCGATCGTATCGAGCAGAGGATCATCCTGCCGCCGACGCAATTCGGCCGCGGCGGCAAGCACCGAAGTGAGCGGCGTCCGCAAGTCATGACTGACGGAAGACAGCAGGGCGGCGCGCAAACGGTCACGCTCGCGAACCGCATCAACATCACGCATATCGGCTTCGAGACGCAGACGTTCCAACACCAGAGCGGTCTGGTCAATCAGGCTGCCGAGCAGAGCAAGCTGGTCCGACCGGACCGGATCAGCGGCGTCTTCCCGAGCCAAGCCCAGCACCCCCAGCACGCGTTCCCCGGCGAGTAGAGGCTGGAACTGCCAGTCGGAAGCGGTCAGCGTCGCAGTACCGCGCCCTGCCGGCTGGCGGGTATCCCTGGCCCATTGTGCGGCCGCGAGTTCCATCGTCTCCAGATTCGTCCCCCCTTCGCTCGCGGCCTGAATAGAGAAACCCGCGTCAGTCTGCTCCAGCAGGACCACCCTTACCCCCAGCAGCCGTGCGATCTCCGCACAGGCCGCGCGGCTGACCTCATCGGCATCGTTAAGGGCAGTGATCTGGCGGAGGAAGCCGGCAAGCGCGGCATTGGCGCGGGCGCTCGTCGCCGCAAGATCGGCTTGCAACCTGACACGCGAAGTAAGCTGGCTGGTCACTGCAGCAACGCCGAGCAGGACGATGACCGATATCACGTTCTCAGGATTACTGACAGTCAACGTCCCAGTCGGCGGGAGGAAGAAGAAGTTATAGGCCAGGCTTGACAGCAGACCTGCGAACAGGCCGGTCCGCAACCCGAACAGACTGGCTGCGACCATCACAGGCAGGAGGAACAGGAGCGCGACGTTACCAAGGTTGAGGATATGGAACAGCGTGCTGCCCGCCGTGGTGATCCCGGCAATCATCAGCGCGGAATAGATATATCCCGACAACGGCCCCCAGCTTCCCGTACCACGCTTCATCTTGCCCAGACGCGATTGCGCAGCGAGCTTATCTCCGGTCAGCGGCAGCACATGCACTGCTACGCCCGGTGTTTCGCGAACGAGGCGGTCCACCACCGAGCCGTGACGCAGTTCAAAGAAGCGGGACCGCACCGACTTGCCTACGATCAACTGGGTTGCGCGCGCATCAACGATGAAGGTCTTGAGACCTTCCGCGACGTTGGCCGCCGGCAATGTCGCCACCTGCCCGCCAAGCTGGGTGGCAAGCGCCAGCACGGCGGCCACCCGTTTGTGTTCTTCCACATCAAGCTGCCGCGTGCGGGCTGTCTCGATATAGACTGCGGTCCAGGGGGCATGCAGCGCGTCGGCGATACGCTTCGCGGTGCGGATCAGGCCATCCGCGCCCGGTAGTTCATTGACAGCAACGACGATCCGCTCCCCACCTGCCCAGGTGCCGCCCAACGCATTGGCCCGAACATGCTCGAGCATCTGCGCATCCACCGCCTGCGCAGCGCGGCGCAGCGCAAGCTCTCGCAATGCCGACAGGTTCGACTTCGAGAAAAAATGGTTGAGCGCCCGGGTCGCTTCATGCGGCAGATAGACCCGCCCTTCCTTGAGCCGTTCGATCAACTCGTCAGGAGGAATATCGACGACCTCGATCTCGGCCTGTTCAAGGATACCATCAGGCACCGTCTCGCGAACGCGGACGCGAGTGAAGGAGGCGACCACATCGTTGAGGCTTTCGATGTGCTGGATGTTGATAGTCGAATAGACGTCGATCCCCGCATCGAGCAACTCCTCTACATCCTGGTAGCGTTTCGGATGCCGGCTGCCCGGAGCGTTGGTGTGGGCAAGCTCATCGACCAAGGCAAGCTGCGGTCGTCTTTCCAGCAGCGCGTCGAGGTCCATCTCCTGCAGGGTGCGACCATGATACTGGATGTCCCGCCGAGGGAGTATTTCCAGCCCGCGGGTCAGGGCCTGCGTTTCCACGCGCCCATGGGTCTCGACTACACCGATGACCACATCGACACCGGCGCGGCTTCTCGCCCCGCCTTCCGACAACATCTCGTATGTCTTGCCGACGCCGGGCGCGGCGCCGAGGAATATCTTGAGTTTGCCTCTGCCTTCCTGCGCCGCCTGCCGCAGGAAGGCTTCTGGGGATGGCCGCCCCTGTTCCTGGGCTCCGCGTTCGCTCAATGCCCGCCGCCAAGCTGATCCAGGGCTAGGTTAAGCGCGAGCACATTCACGCGATCTTCCCCGAGCAGTCGCAAGGATGCCTGCCCGGCGGTACGTTCGACCAACTCGCGCACCGCAGACTCGGGAAGCCCCCTAATACGCGCGATGCGCGGCACCTGAATCATAGCGGCAACGGGCGAAAGATCGGGGTCGAGGCCAGAACCACTGGCCGTTACGAGATCGCCAGGGATCGCTCCGGTGACGCCCTCCACCCGACGCTTTTCCACATCCTGCCGGACACGGTCAGCCAATGCCCGGGACGTGGGACCAAGGTTGGATCCCGACGAGGCCAGCCCGTCATAGCCCTTGCCGGCGGCGGACGGCCGCGTCTGGAAATAACGGTCAGAGACAAACGCCTGTCCGACGATGGCGGAACCGATCACTTTGCCCGTCCCGTCCCGCACCAGGCTTCCGTTCGCCTGCACAGGAAATAGTGTCTGGCCGATACCCGTCATGGCAAGAGGATAGACGATACCAAGCAGGATCGCGAACAGGATCGTCATTGCCGCCGCCGGTCGCAGCGATGATATGAAGTCATTGCCCATCGTATGTCTCCCTCAGGCGAGACCCAGGCCGTTAACGGCGAGGTCGATGATCTTGATGCCAGCGAACGGAGCGATCAGACCGCCGCATCCATAGATGGCGAGATTGCGAGCAAGCAGCGGCCCTGCGCCCATCGGCCGATAGGTCACGCCCCGCAGCGCCAGCGGCACCAGCAGCGGGATTATCAACGCATTGAAGATAATCGCCGACAGTATTGCGCTTTCCGGCGTCGCCAGACCCATGACGTTGAGCACGCCAAGACCGGGATAAAGTGCAACGAACATCGCCGGGATGATCGCGAAATACTTCGCGACGTCGTTCGCCACCGAAAACGTGGTCAGCGCACCGCGCGTCATCAACAGTTGTTTACCGAGGCCGACGACTTCGATCAGCTTGGTTGGATCGCTGTCAAGATCGACCATGTTGCCCGCCTCGCGCGCCGCCTGCGTGCCGGTGTTCATCGCGACACCGACATCGGCCTGCGCCAGCGCGGGCGCATCGTTGGTGCCGTCTCCACACATGGCGACGAGGCGGCCTCCCTGCTGTTCCTTGCGGATCAGGTCCAGCTTGTCCTCGGGCGTCGCCTGCGCAAGGAAATCGTCCACACCCGCTTCGGCCGCGATGGCGGCCGCCGTCAGCGGATTGTCGCCGGTAATCATGACCGTGCGAATGCCCATCTGCCTGAGTTCTCCGAAGCGTTCGCGGATTCCGGCCTTCACCACATCCTTGAGGAAGATCGCCCCCAGCAGACGGCCATCTTTCGCGACCGCAAGCGGCGTGCCGCCCGCCCTGGCTATCTCGTCCGTCACCCGGCGCAGTTCCGTGGCGGCGGCAGTCTCGCCCAGACCGGGATTGGCTTTGAGGATCGAATCGACCGCACCCTTCTGGATCAGCGTCTCGCCTGTCTTCACGCCAGAAATGCGCGTCTGCGCGGTAAACGGGATAACCTCCGCCCCGGCAGGAAGTTCAGCAAGGGTCACACGGAATTTTTCGCGCGCCAGAGTGACGATGGAACGGCCTTCAGGCGTTTCATCGGCAAGGCTGGCGAGCAATGCAGCCTCTGCCAGTTCCTGCTGGGCAGTCCCGCCCACGACGCGTATTTCACTCGCCTGTCGATCGCCGATGGTGATCGTGCCCGTCTTGTCGAGCAGCAATACGTCCACATCACCCGCCGCCTCGACGGCGCGGCCCGACTTGGCGAGGACATTGAAGCGGACCAGGCGATCCATCCCCGCAATCCCGATAGCCGAGAGCAGCGCGGCGATGGTGGTGGGAATCAGGGTGATGAGCAGCGCCGCCAGCATCGCTACCGGCACCGCGCCACCCGCGTAGCTGGCAAAGCCCGGAATGGTCGCCACAGCGATAAGGAAGATGATCGTAAGACCGACAAGCAGGATGGTGAGCGCGATCTCGTTGGGCGTCTTCTGCCGTTCGGCTCCTTCGACGAGCGCGATCATGCGGTCGAGGAAGCCCTGCCCTGGATCAACGGTAACGCGCACCTTGATATGGTCCGAAATTACGCGTGTGCCGGCGGTCACGGCAGAACGGTCACCGCCTGCCTCGCGGATGACCGGCGCACTCTCGCCGGTGATGGCCGCTTCGTTGACTGAGGCGACACCCTCGATCACCTCACCATCGGCCGGGATAAGATCATCGGTCTCCACCAGCACAACGTCGCCGGCGCGCAACTGACTGGCCGCGACCCTTTCGATCTGGCCGTTCCGCATACGCTTGGCGGTGAGTTCCGCCTTGGTCGCGCGCAGGGAAGCGGCCTGGGCCTTGCCCCGCCCTTCGGCCAGCGCTTCGGCGAAAGTACCGAACAGGACAGTCAACCAAAGCCAGGCGGCAAGCTGGAGCTTGAAACCGAAGGCCAGCGCGTCGTGCCCGGCAACCAGGAGCACGGTCAGCAAGGAAGCGACAACCGCGGTAACGAACATAACCGGATTGCGGACTAGTTCCCCGGGATGAAGCTTTCTGAAGGCATCACCGATTGCAGGAACGATCAGGTCCGCCGTGAACAGCGATTTATTGGATGCGTGAGCCATAGGTCGGCGTATCCGCTTAGAAAAGTTGTCCGCGGATCATCGCGAGATGATCGGCGATGGGGCCGAGCGCTAGGCTCGGAAGGAAGGTCAGGCCGCCAAGGATCAGCACAATGCCCACGAGCAGGCCGACCCACAGACCGCCAGTCGTCGGAAACGAGCCCGCGCTCTCCGGCGTGTGCCGCTTTGCCGCCAGGCTGCCCGCAATGGCGAGCATCGGGACGATGACAAAGAACCGCCCCAGCCACATCGCAACGCCAAGCAGGCCATTGTAGTAAGGTGTATTGGCAGTCAGTCCGGCGAAAGCCGAACCGTTGTTCGCGACACCGCTGGTGAAGGCGTAGAGAATCTCGGAGAAGCCATGCGGCCCCTTGTTGAGAGGCCCAGCCAGTCCCGCCCCGGAAACCGACGAAAGCGCGGTAAGGCCCAGTATGATCAGCGGCAGGATGGCGATGGCGAGCACTGCCAGCTTGACCTCGCGGCTCTCTATCTTCTTACCCACATATTCGGGCGTGCGCCCCACCATCAGTCCCGCAACGAAGACGGCGAGGATGGCGAACAGCAGGAAGCCGTAGATGCCGGCTCCAACGCCGCCAACGACGACTTCTCCGAGTTGCATGTTGAACAACGGCACCATGCCGCCCAGCGCCGTGAAGCTGTCGTGCATGGCGTTGACTGCGCCGCAGGAGGCGGCCGTGGTGATGGCCGAGAACAACGCGCTGGCGGCAATGCCGAAGCGCACTTCCTTGCCTTCCATGTTGCCACCCGGAACCCCGAGCTGGTGCAGAATTGGATTTCCTGCCGCTTCAGCCCAGTAAACAACCGCCACACCGGCAAGGAACAGGATCAGCATGGCCGAAAGGATCGCCCAGCCTTGCCGCGTGTTGCCGACCGCCTTGCCGAAAGTCCAGGTCAGGCCGAAACCGATCACGAAGATCGACAGCATCTGCACGAAATTGACCAGCGCGGTCGGGTTCTCAAAAGGGTGCGCCGAATTGGCGTTGAAGAAGCCGCCGCCATTGGTGCCGAGCATCTTGATCGCTTCCTGCGAAGCCACCGGACCGATCGCGAGCGTCTGCTTCGCGCCTTCGAGGGTCGCGATATCGACAGAGCCCGCCAGCGTCTGTGGCACGCCGCTCGCCATCAGGAATACGGCATAGATCACGCAAAGCGGCAGCAGCAGGTAAAGCGTGATGCGTGTGCAATCGGCCCAGAAGTTCCCGATCGTGTCCGCCGAGCGTCGCGCAAAGCCGCGAAACAGAGCAAAGGCGAGCGCAATGCCCGTCGCCGCCGAAAGGAAATTGTGAATGGTCAGGCCCAGCATCTGGCTGAGATTCGACATGGTGGATTCACCAGCATAGCTTTGCCAGTTGGTATTCGTGGTGAAGCTCACCGCCGTATTGAACGACAGATGCCCGGAGAGCGCAGGCAACCCCAACGGATTGCCGGGCAACACTGCCTGCAACCTCAGCGCCGCGTATGTGAACAACAGCAAGGCCGCGTTGAACACCAGCATGTGCACCGCATAGCGGCGCCAGCTTTGCTCGGCATCGGGATCGATGCCGGATATCCGATAGAAGCCGCGCTCGATCGGACCGAACACCACGTGCAAAGGCGTCCGGCGCCCTTCGTACAGGGCGAAGAGCCAAACGCCGACCGGCTTGGTGAGCGCCAGCAGGATACCGACGAAAGCGAAGATCAAAGTCCAGCCCTGGATGGTCATGGCTGTGCTCCCGTTCAGAAGCGCTCGGGGCGGACCAGCACCGCCACGAGATAGATGAGCAGCCCCAGCGAGGTCAGGGCGGCGAGCCAGAGGTCGATCGTCATCGCGTCACCTCACGCATTGTCGAGAAGACGGATATAGAAGAGCGTCGC
>DASWWL010000033.1:0-10790 GCA_036400975.1 Novosphingobium sp.
ACGGGTTCGTCAGGCTGACCGGTCAGCCGGATGGCGATATCGCCCGATGGAGCCGATCCCTGGCCGAAACGGCGGATCGCATCGGAAAGCGCACCCTTGTCCTCGCGCACGACGAGGTCGGTGGGATAAGTGGGTAGCCCCTCTCCCTCGATCATCGCAGCGCGCAGGAAAGCGGCATTGGCGAACAGCAGACGCCCGTCGCGATCGGCCATGGCCAACCCCAACGGGAGCTGGCCAAGCAGCGCCTCCAGATGCGGCACAGCGGCCGAGCTCTCGACCGGACCATTGCCGATGCCGGCGCCCGCTTCGACCAGAAGCATCAGCGACGGCGTCGTATCGGGATCGGCCCCGCCGGAAATATCGGGATCGGCCACCGGCAGGTAATAAAGCGTCAGCGGAACGCCGCGCCGCCCATCGCGCGCCCAGCTGATACGATCGCCTTCCTCCTGCTGGAGCAGCGGCACGAATGCCTGTCCGGTCATCGCCGTCAGCGCATCCCCCGCCGCCCGCAACGCAAAGCCCGCGCTGGCGGCGCGGATCATGCCGTCGGGGTCAACGATGGCCGACACGATACCCGCCTGATCGAGCGCGCGCCCCAGCTTGCCGTCGAGATGCTGGACAAGCTCCGCCACCGGATCCGCCGCGAGAATGGGAAAGAAGCGCCAGATGAGGAAGTCGTCGCCGCGCCCGGTGCGCTCGGCCTCCGCGCGCCAGCGCTGGCCGATCCGCTCCGCATCGGCGGCCTCAAGCAGGTCGGCCCGCCCCTTGCCGTCACGCCAACCAGCGCGGCTCGCGCGGGCCAGCCGTTCAAGCGAAGCTTCATCCACAGGCAGGCGCGGCGGAGCGAAGGAAGCGCCGAACCATTCCTCGAACCGCGCATTCGCGCAGACCAGCCTGCCAGCCCGGTCGGTCACGGCGACGGCGGCATCGGGCCGATCGATCGCGGTGACGGTGACCGACCAGTCAGGCAGGGCGAAATCGACTTCCACAGGCGGCGCCTTGCGCAATACGGCCGCGCGCAAAACCGCACCCAGCGTCATGACCGATCCGGAGAAAACGGCGACGACCAGAGGCTGGCGGGTAATCAGCCAGAGCAACAGCGCGCTCACCGCCAGCGCACCCGCCACCACCAGCCAGTCGGTGGAACCGCGCGCCGGCGTTTCCGCCTTCATTCGCGCGGCATCCCGAGCGCAGCCTGCTGATTCCGGCGCTTGTGTCCGATCCACCAACGCCAGCCGAACGACGCGATCAGGTAACCGATGGCGGCGGCCACCACCGAGATGACGAACAGGCCGATCAACAGCGCCGGCGCCGCGTCGGACAAGAGCCAGTACGCCCATTCGCGCAATCCCGCGCCGCGCTCGTACAATCCGTAGAACGTGGAAAGGTCGGCATGGAAACCAAGCTTGTTGCCGATGAAGATCGAGGCGGCGAGGATCAGGGGCGTCGTTGCCGGATTCGACAGGAAAGTCATGGCGGCGGCAATCGGGATATTGCCGCGGCACGGCACGCACATCAGCGCGGCGCCGATGATCTGGACGCCGGGAATCAGTGCGAAGATGCCCACAAGCAAACCCACCGCCACGCCGCGCGGCACCGAACGGCGGGTGAAGCGCCACAATTCCTGCCGACGCGCAAAAGGCGCCACGAAGCGGTTGGATTCCAGCTCCTCGCGCTTGGGCATGGTGCGGTGCAGCCAGCTGGCGAACTTGCTTTGCGTCATGTCATCCGCTGCTTTGCGCCAGCTCGCCTTTCCAGTTCATTTACCACGACATCACCCGTGATCGCGCATGATTCGCGCCTGTTCGCGCTTCCAGTCGCGCTCCTTGATCGTGTTCCGCTTGTCGGCGGCGTTCTTGCCGCGCGCCAGCGCCAGTTCCACCTTCGCCCGGCCCTTGCTGTTGAAATAGACCGACAGCGGCACCAGCGTCATCCCCTTGCGTTCCACCGCACCCTGAAGGCGGGCGATCTCGCGCTCGTGCAGCAGCAGTTTGCGGGGACGCTTGGGTTCGTGGTTGTAACGGTTGCCGTGGCTGAACTCGGGGACGTTGGAATTGACCAGCCAGGCCTCGCTGCCGCGAATTTCCGCATAGGCCTCGGCAATCGAACCTTCCCCGAAGCGCAGCGATTTCACTTCGGTGCCGGTCAGCATGATGCCGGCCTCGAACACATCGTCGATATAGTAATCGAACCGCGCGCGCCGGTTTTCAGCGACGGTCTTCATCTTGTCGAACTGGGTATGCTGCGGTCGCGCCATGGAATGGGCATGTAGGCAGCGTTGATGGAAATTGGAACGGCAGAAACGCCCTGGAGCGGAATGAAATGCCGTTGCGCTCAAACCAGTCCGGCATGCTCCAGCGCGGCATCTACCGCCTTGCGGGCGCCTTCGCCGCACGGAACCAGCGGCAAACGCAACTCGTCGGCGATCCAGTCGTGCACGCGCGACAGCGCATACTTGCACGGCCCCGGCGAGGCGTCGGCGAACATCGCGTAGTGCAGCGGATAGAGCCGGTCGTTGAGCGCGCGCGCCGTGGCGAGGTCATTGTCGGCGCAAGCCTGCTGGAACTCCGCGCAAAGCTTCGGCGCGACGTTCGCCGTCACCGAGATGCACCCGACGCCGCCGGCCGCGTTGAACGGCAGCGCGGTCTCGTCGTTGCCGGAAAGCTGGCAGAAGTCGGAACCGATGCCCATGCGGTGGTCGGTGACGCGCGAAAGGATGCCCGAAGCGTCCTTGATGCCGACGAAGCGGCCCGGATAGCGCCGCGCCAGTTCGCAGACCGTCTCGGGCCTGAGATCGGTCACGGTACGGCCCGGCACGTTGTAGAGCACGATCGGCAGATCGTTATGCTCGGCGAGGTACGAGAAATGCGCGATCAGGCCTTCCTGGCTGGGTCGGTTGTAATAAGGCGCGACCAGCAGCGCGGCCCGCGCGCCGCACTTCTTCGAGAAATTCATGTGCAGCAGCGCGTTCATCGTGTCGTTGCTGCCGCAACCGGCGATGACGGGGACACGCCCGGCCGACTGCTCGATGCAGACCTCGATCACGCGATGATGCTCGGCGTTGGAAAGCGTCGAATTCTCGCCGGTCGTACCGCAGGGAACGAGCGCCGAGGAACCGCTTTCAATCTGCCATTCGACGAGGCGGCGGAACGCGGATTCGTCGAACGCCCCGTCGCGAAACGGAGTCACCAGAGCCGGGATGGAACCGGAAAACATGGACTTTGCCCTTGCTGTTGGCCCATGAAGGGGCGTCATGCCCGACCGGGACCGTCTTTCATTCAGCGCCTGATAAGGAGCCTTGCCCCTTTATGTCCAGCATGCTGCGTACCTCTACCCTTGCGCTCGTCGCGTTCATGGCCGTCATGTCCGTCCCTGCCCGCTGTCAGGACGGGTCCGAATTCGACCGTGCTCGTCAGGCGCTGATATCGACTCAGCGCGGCTCGATGGCGCAGGCGATCGACCGCTGGCAGATGCTTTCCGCCACCGACCGCTTCGGCTTTTCCGATTATGCCAGCTTCCTGCTGGCCTATCCCGGCTTCCCGTCGGAAGAGAAGCTGCGGACCAATGCCGAGCGCGCGCTGGAACGGGAATCGGCCGATCCTTCGCGCGTCATCGCCTTCTTCGACCGCTTCCCGCCGCTGACCAATCCGGCCCGTGCGCGCTATGCGCTGGCGCTTTCCGCGATGCAGCGGCCGCAGGCGCAAGGCACCGCGCTGCTGGCGTGGCGCGGCGGCGAGATGAGCGACGCTTCGGAGGCCTCGATCCTTTCGCTCTATGGCCGCACCTTCAATCCCGCCGACCACGACGCGCGGATGAACGCGCTGCTCTGGGCAGGGAACGCCGTGCAGGGCGCGCGGCAGATCGCCTATGTCTCGCCCGGCGAACGGCCCGCCTTCATGGCGCGTCTCGCGATGGTGCAGGGTTCCGAACCATCGAGCATAGGCCTGCCCGTCCCGAGCAACGCGCTGCGCGACACCGGTTACGTCTACAACCGCGTGCGCCAGTCACGCCGCACGGGTAGCCTATATTCGGCGATCAATGTGCTCGCTACGCGCCCGCCGGCCAACAACAGGGCGCTCGATCCCGAAAAGTGGGTGGGCGAGCTGCTCAGCGCGGCGAAGGGCGCCGACGCCTCCAGCGCGGTGCGCATCGCTGCCTCGGCCGACGATTCCCTGCCGGGAGCGGACCAGATCCGCGAGCTGAGCTTCCGGCTGCGCGACGACTATACCTCGCTGATGTGGCTGGGCGGCACCAAGGCACTGTGGTCGCTGGGCGACGGCGCCCGCGCCGCGCCGCTGTTCTACCGTTACGGCGCCGCCGCGCAGACGCCGCAGACGCGCTCCAAGGGCTTCTACTGGGCCGGCCGGGCGCTGGCACGAGGCGGCGACATGGGCGGGGCGAACCGCTATTACGAAATGGCGGCGGCCTACCCCGACCACTATTACGGCATGCTCGCGCTGGAACGTCTTGGCCGCCAGATGCCGCGTTTCGAGGACACGCCGAACCAGCAGCCTACCCAGGCCGAACGCGCCGCCTTCATGGCCAGGCCGATCACGGCGGCGGTGCGCGAGGCGACCCGGTCGCCCGATTGGCGCGTCACCCGCCTGTTCTTCAAGGAAATCAGCGAACAGGCGCAAAGCGTCAACGATCACCTGCTCGTCGCCGAACTCGCCAACTCGATCGGCCGGCGTGACCTTGCCGTCATTCTCGGCCAGGAGGCGCATGTCTCCGGAATCGGCAATTTCCAGAAAGTGTCGTTCCCGACGATGCCGACCCCTTCCGGCACCAACTGGACGATGGTCCACGCGATCACCCGTCAGGAAAGCCAGTTCGCCCAGAACGCCGTCAGCCACGCAGGCGCTCGGGGCCTGATGCAGCTCATGCCCGGCACCGCGCGCGAACAGGCGGGCAAGATCGGCATGTCCTACGACATGACCGCGCTGATGAGCGACCCGCAATACAACCTGCGCCTCGGCGACGGCTATTTCGGCCGGATGATGGACTATTTCGGCGGCAGCTATCCGCTGGCCGTCGCCGCCTACAACGCGGGGCCCGGCAACGTGAACAAATGGCTGCGCGCCAACGGCGATCCGCGCACCGGCAGCGTCGACTGGATCGACTGGGTGGAGCGCATTCCGATCTACGAGACGCGCAACTACGTCCAGCGCGTGCTGGAAAACGCCGTAGTCTATGAGGCGATGAATCCAGACAAGGCGCGCAATCGCGGCCCCAATCCGCTCAGCCTTTTTCTTGGAAAGCGCACGCCGGGGTAATTCCCGGCGCGGCGAATCGGTCTATGAGGCGGGCATGACACCCGACGGCCCACCGATCACCCCCGCCGGCCTCGCCGCACTGCGGGCGCGTTACGACCATCTCCTCGGCACCGAGCGTCCCGCCATCGTCGAAGTAGTGAGTTGGGCGGCGGGCAATGGCGACCGGTCGGAGAACGGCGATTACCTCTATGGCCGCAAGCGCATGCGCGAGATCGATCGCGAGCTGGCTCACCTCGCCCGCCGCATGAAGAAGCTGCGCGTCGTCGATCCCGCCCGACAGACCGACCGGACGCGCGTCTGGTTCGGCGCGACCGTCACCATCGCCGACGAAGACGACAACCATCGCACCCTCACCCTCGTCGGCGACGACGAACAGGACGCCGGCAAAGGCCTGATCGGCTGGAGCGCCCCCCTCGCCCGCGCCCTGCGCGGCGCGGCGCAAGGCGACCTGCGGCGCGTTCATTTGCCCGGCGGCGAGAAAGAATGGGAAGTGATGGGCGTCAGCTATCCGGAAGGATGAACGGGCATCGCCTTAACGCCAATTCTGGCATGTGGGCCTTTCATCTCACTCTCCCACCGGCCTCGCCAGAAGGAACCCGATCAGCGAGAGCAACGCCGCGCCGGAGGCCAGCAGGCCGGCATAGGCCACGCCCCACCGCGAGCTTATCAGCAGCGCGATGCCCGGCGTCACCGCACCGCCCAGGATGCCACCGACGTTGAAGGCGAAAGACACGCCGCTGTAGCGTACGCGTACCGGAAACAGGCTGGTCAGCCAGCCGGCCAGCGGCCCGTTGGTCATGCCCATGAAGAACATCATCACGACGAGCGTTACCCCCGCCACGGTCAGCGAGCCGGAAGCGAGACCCTGCCCGAAGAGAACGCCCATCACCGTAACCGAGACCGAAGCGATGACGAGGGCAGTCGAGGGTTTCGTCTTGTCGGCGATCCATGCGGCGGTGAGGATGCCTCCGGTCATGACCGCGTCGGCCAGAAGCTGCCAGGCTAGAAAGCCTTCGCGCGGGTAGCCGAGCGATCCGGTCCCCTCGGCCAGCGCCCACGCGGTTGCGAGGTAGAAGGTGACGAAGACCACGATCACGCCCGCGCTGCCGGCCAGCGCCGCGCCGAGATGCCGGCCGAGGACATGCGCGAGCGGCACCGGCACGGGCGCCTCCCGCTCCAGCGCCTCGCGAAAGGCAGGCGTTTCACCCACGCGGTTGCGCACCCAGAAGCCGATCAGCACCAGCACCGAACTGGCGATGAAAGGAATGCGCCAGCCCCAGGCCATGAATTCCGCTTCGGTCAGCCAGGCTCCCAGCACCATGAACATGCCGTTGGCGGTGATGAGGCCGATGGGAATGCCCATCTGCGGCGCGGCGCCGAAGCGGGCAGCCCAGCCAGGCGGCGCATTCTCTGTCGCCAGCAGCGCCGCCCCGCCCCATTCGCCGCCAAGGCCGAGGCCCTGCCCGAAGCGCATCAGGCACAGGAGCAACGGCGCGATCCAGCCGACTTGCGCATAAGTAGGCAAGAGGCCGATCGCGAGCGTCGAGCCGCCCATCAGCAACAGCGAGATCACCAGCGTGGACTTGCGCCCGACCTTGTCTCCGAAATGGCCGAAAGCGACCGCCCCGATCGGCCGCGCGACGAAGGCGACGCCGAAGCTGGCGAACGACAGCAACGTTTGTGCGGTCAGCGATTCCGAAGGGAAGAACAGCGGACCGAAGACCAGCGCCGCCGCCGTCGCATAGATGAAGAAGTCATAGTACTCGACCGCCGTGCCCACCGTCGCGGCGGCAAGGATGCGAGCGTTGTCGCGCAATGGCTGCATGTCTTCGGCTTCCCCCAATTATATGCGTGCTGCTCTAAAGCATTCGCGGGGGAAAATGGAACACCCTCCCGGCCGGTTTAGCCGGGGACTATCCCAGGCGCCGCTTTCCTACACGCCCGCTTTCGTGCCAATAGACCAACATGACATCTCGCCCCGCCACGCCCGAAAATCAGCCGATTTCCGCAGCGCGAAAGCCGCGTCGGAAGGGGAGCGGAAGTTTTCTCCTGAACACTGTCAACTGTGTCAACTTGACGCTTGCGGCGCTGCTCCTCGCTACGCCGGCGACCGCCCGCGACAGTCTTGGCGTCTATGGCTCATGGGGTGTGTTCCGCGATCCGCTGGTGCCGCGCTGCTATGCCATCGCCATGGCGCAGCCGAGCACGCTGCAGCGCGATTACCAGCCTTTCGCCACGATCGGCACCTGGCCGAAGCGCTCCATTCGCGGCCAGGTCCATTTCCGCCTGTCGCGCAAGCTCGCACCCGATGCGCCGATCACGCTTTCGCTTGGGCGCGAGCGATTCCAGCTCGCGGGCGGCGGCGGCGATGCCTGGGCAGTAGACCGGCGCATGGACGCCGCCATCGTCGCCGCCATGCGCTCCGCCCCGCAGATGACGATTTCCGGGCGCGATTCCGCCGGGCGGCGCTTCGGCAACACCTACCTCCTCGCCGGCGCGGCCTCGGCCATGGACGCCGCGCTAATCGCCTGCGCGCGGGTGCGGTAGAAAAGCTGCGCAAAAGCGATTATATGCGCCGCCTCCATGGCTGACACGAACCTCATGCAGATCCCCGGACAAATCGATCCGGTGCCGGTCCCTCGCCCCAATCTGGTCGATGGCGTCACGCCGCGCGCCGATGGCCGTGTCGATCTCATCGGCCTGCCGAAGAAACGTATCGCCGGACTGTTCGAGACGGCGGGGCTCGACGCCAAGGCGGCCAAGCTGCGCGCCAAACAGGTGTTCCACTGGCTCTATCATCGCGGCGTCACCGATTTCGAAGCGATGACCGACATCGCCAAGACCATGCGCCCCTGGCTTGCCGAACGCTTCGTGATCGGCCGGCCCGAAATCGTCGAGGCGCAGCATTCCAGCGACGGCACGCGCAAGTGGCTGCTGCGCACCGCCGATGGACACGATTTCGAGATGGTCTTCATCCCGGATGAGGCGCGCGGCACGCTCTGCGTCTCCAGCCAGGTCGGCTGCACGCTCAACTGCCGCTTCTGCCACACCGGCACGATGCGCCTCGTGCGCAACCTCACCGTGGGCGAGATCGTCGGCCAGGTCATGCTGGCGCGCGACGCGCTGGGCGAATGGCCGAAAGGCCGCATGGACTTCACGTTCGAGGAAGACGAGGACGGGGAAGAGGATGGCGGCTACAGCGCCGACGGTCGCCTGCTCACCAACATCGTGATGATGGGCATGGGCGAGCCGCTGTATAATTTCGACAACGTCCGCGATGCGCTGAAGCTGGTCATGGATGGCGACGGCCTCGCCCTCTCCAAGCGGCGCATCACGCTTTCGACCAGCGGGGTCGTGCCGATGATGGGGAAATGCGGGGAAGAGATCGGCGTGAACCTTGCCGTCTCGCTCCATGCGATCACCAAGGACATCCGCGACGAGATCGTGCCGATCAACAAGAAGTACGGCATCGAGGAACTGCTGCAGGCCTGCGCCGACTATCCCGGCGCCTCGAACGCGCGGCGCATCACATTCGAATACGTGATGCTGAAGGACAAGAACGACAGCGACGAGGACGCGCGCGAACTCGTCAGGCTCATCAAGAAATACAAGCTTCCCGCGAAGGTGAACCTGATCCCGTTCAACCCCTGGCCCGGCGCGCCTTACGAATGCTCGACGCCCGAACGGATCAGGCGGTTTTCCGATATCGTGTTCGAAGCCGGCATCAGCGCGCCCGTGCGCACGCCACGCGGCCGCGACATCGACGCCGCCTGCGGCCAGCTCAAGACGGCGGCGGAGAAGAAAAGCCGGGCGGAACTGGAACGTCTTTATGCGCAGAAGGAGGCGGAACTCGCCGCTTCCGGCGATTGATCGCTCACACAGGGCATTTCATCGCGCATCTGCACTTTCTTGCGCGCGTTCATCTGGCGTTGTGCAGCCATCGGCAAGCATCCGGGTTGCAGCCATGACCGAATAACAAGGAGAACGGATTATGCGCAAAGCCATCCTCGCCGCGACGCTCGCGGCCATCGCCATTCCCGTAGCCCCCGTTCTGGCCGATCCGCCCCCGTGGGCGCCCGCACACGGCCGGCGTGCGCACGAAGCCAGCATCTACGATCAGCGCGGCTACTACCGCGAACCGCGCCGCCTCGATCGCAACGACCGCATCTGGCGCGGCCGGGATGGCCGCTATCATTGCCGCCGCGACAACGGCACGACCGGCCTGATCGTCGGCGCGGCAGTCGGCGGACTGCTCGGCAACCAGATCGCGGGACGCGGCGACCGCACGCTCGGCACGATCATCGGTGCAGCCGGTGGCGGGCTGCTCGGCCGAGCGATCGATCGCGGCGACCTGAAATGCCGCTAAGCCTTTCGTCCCGGCGGAAATTCCGCCGGGACGGCATTATGCCGGTTTCCTAATCCGTCCGGCTGTGCTTGCATCGCGCAATGCCTCCAGCAGTCCTCGTCACAGGCGGCGCCAAACGCATCGGCGCAACAATCTCCCGCGCTTTCGGAGAAGCGGGCTGGCACGTCATCATCCATTACGGCCAGTCGCGGGAGGCGGCGGAAGCGCTGGCTCGCGAACTGCCGTCCGCCGAAACCGCGGGCTGCGACCTTTCCGATCCGGCGGCGGCGGCGGCCATGGTGGAAAGACTGGCGCGCCGCCATCGGGATTTGCAGGTGCTGGTGAACTGCGCGGCCGTATTCCGGCACGACACTGTCGAAGCCCTCGATCCGGCGGTCTTCGAAGAGGCGATGACCGTCAACGCCGCAACCCCGGCCCGCATGACGCAGGCCTTTCTCGCCAGCGCGCGGGCTCCCGGCGGACGCCGCGTGATCGACCTGACCGACCAGAAGCTGGCCAATCCCAATCCCGACTTCTTCTCCTATACGATGTCGAAGCACGCCTTCGCCTCGACGATCCGGATGATGGCCATGGCTGCACGAAATCCCGCCGACCGGGTCTATGGCCTCGCGCCCGGCGCGATGCTGCCGAGCTTCGACCAGCGGCCGGAGGAGCACGAGATCAGCGGGCGCATGAACCTGCTGAACCGGATCACCGATCCGGCGGAGCTCGCCCGCGCCGCCCTGTTCCTCGCAGGCGGCTGGCTGGCCAGCGGCGAGACGCTTTTCGTCGATTCCGGCCAGCACCTTCTCTCCCAGCCGCGCGACGTTCTCTATCTAGCCCGGTGCTGAGATCGGCATTTTCCCCTTGCCAGCACCGCATCTGCCCATAGGTTCGATATAATGTGGTTGCTCGACAAGATGTTGCGCAAGCTCGTCCGCCAGGGCCAGCTCGTTCTCACGGACTATGACGGCAGGGTCTATACATACGGAAGCGGCGATCCCGCCCTGCGCATCCGCCTGACCGACAAGGGCGCCGCCTTCCACATCGCCAGGGATCCGCGCGTCGGCGCGGGCGAGGCCTATATGGACGGCCGCCTCGTCATCGAACCGCCGCACGACATCCGCGACTTCGTGCTTTTCGTCATGGGCCAGAAGGCCGGCGGCAAGATC
>DASWWL010000034.1:0-4853 GCA_036400975.1 Novosphingobium sp.
TTCACCGGCCTGTCCATCCGCCGCATCCCGTGGCGGCCTGTCCGGACCGCGCGGGCGCCGACCGCACTACGGGAGACAAGAGAAGCGAAGGCCTTTCGCGTCTCCCGCACCCGTCGCGGTGTGTCAGTCTGGGGCCTGACACATATGGAACGTATGAAGAACATTCCTACATGTCAAGCGTCTGCTTGAGGATGGCGCGTGGTTCTTTCTGGTTACCCTCCGCGCATAGCCTATGGACACCCCGCCCAAAGTCCCCGGCTCGGATTTCCCAGCCGAAGCCGCTGGTATCTCAGTTCGGGGCGGGCTGGGCCGGGGCTGCGCAGCCTGATTGCTTGGCGGGATCGCATTCCTGCGACCACAGATCGTCGTTGCCCGATCCCGTCACCGGCTCGTCTATCAATGGTTCGTAGGTGACGCCCGCGAATTCGCCGAAATCCACGCGGATGACAGGCAGGGTCTTGTCGCTGCCGACCTCGACCGGCGTCTCGATCCGGTCGCGTGTCAGGTTCGTGCCTGTCAATTCCGGCCGCGGGGCGCAACTGGTGGTGAACTCGCAGCCGTTGATCGTGGAGCCCAGCGCGGCTCGCCGGGAATAAGCGGCGGGGATGCCGTTGATCGAAACGAGGGGGATAGCGTCCACGCCAGTCGCGAAAGCGCCTGTGCCGCCGAGTATCCGGCCATTGATGGCGATGGCAGGCGTGAAGCCTGCCGCTGTGTTGATCTTCAGGCCCTGCGCGCCTGCGCTGAAGCCTCTGCGCTGGGCGAATTCGGTGCCGGTGCCGGTGTTCTGGATATAGAGGGCGTCGGTAATCGAGAAGCGCAGGCCACCCGCGCGGAGCGTTCCCTGATCGTTTGCCGGACCTGGCGTGCCGAGCAGGGCATCGGCCTGCGCCGCGCTTCCGACCGTGCGGAGCGACGAGAGGACGGGACCGGTCGCGACGACGATGCGCCTTGCGGAAAATTCGGCGATGCCGGCCAGCGTATTGGCGGGGCCGAGCAGGCTGACCGATCCGGTGGCGTTGTCCACCGCGATCTCGCTGCCGGCGACGATGGCGATGCGATTCGCGCTGCCGGCGCCGGTCATGGCCACGGCCCCGTTCACCAGCATGCGTCCAGGCGTTTGTATCGTCAGGCTGCCGTTCGCGCCGAGATGGCCAAGGGAGTCGTTCGCCCGGCTGGCGATATCGATATCGCCGACGATGACATCCGCCGGCGGGATGTTGCCTGACGAACTGGGGGTTACGACCGGTCCTTCGAGGATGATGTCGTTGCCGGCGATCCGCGCGATTTCGGCGTTGGACAGGCTGTAGCCCGTCTGATTGTCCGCGCCGCCGAAATAGCTGGCGCGCGACGCGTTGCTGTTCGCCACCTTGACGAGCGTGGTCGTGCCCGGCGTGCCGACAAAGCCGCTGGAATCTATGACTATGTCGCTGGATTGCAATTGCACGGTTCCGCTGGTCAGCAATCCCGCGATCGCTGCGACCTGGCCGGCATTGACGTTCACTCCGCTGGTCGCCCGCACGGTCCCGCTCGACAGCAGGAAGTTGCCGCCCGCATTGAAAACCATGCTGCCGCCGGTCAGTGTCGTTGAGCCCGCGCTCGGGCTCAGGTGCAGGATCGAAATGTCGCGCGCGGCGGTCATGGAGATCGCGCCGCCTGCCGAAATTCTGCTGTCGAGGCCGCCAAGGACATCGATCGAGCCGCTCGTATCGGCAGTGAGGGCATTGGCCACCGTCAGCACGCTGTTGTTGCTTTCCAGCAGGATGCCGCTGCCGCTGGCGAAGGGATCGGGGCTGTCGCCGCCGGTCGCCCTGGCGCTGAGAGAAAGATTGCCGCTGAATGCCGCCGTTCCGGCCAGGAACGGAATCCGGTCCGTAGCGGTGACGGAGACGCTCACGTGGCCGCCCTCGGGCGCATCGACCGAGTTCGGCGCATCGAGCGCGGTCGCATTGGCGGTCAAGACGCTGTTGCCGGCCCTGAGTGTGCCGCTGCTCACGGAAACGGCGACGACCCCGCCGCGCACTTCGGCCGCTGTGGCGGGTATCAGGGGATTGGCTCTCGTGGAGGCGTTGGCGTGCGCGTCTATGCCCGAACCGAGATCGGCGAGGGCGCCGTTTTCTACGGTTATGCCCGCCCGTGCGCCTTGAATCACGTCCGATGCCGCGCCGCCGGTGTTGCCGAATGCATCGGCGATCATCTGCAGGCCGTTGGTCGCATTGACGACGGTGCCGTCGCCGGAGACGGTCAATTCCGTCCCGCTTTCCACGCCATCTGCCGCCCCGTTGGTGCCGGTGCCCGTTCCCTTGCCGCCTTCGGAGGTGACGTCCATCACGATGCGGCCGGTATTGACCGTGCCGCCAAGGACGGTGAAGTCGGCGAAGCCCCCGACGCCCGCTCCGCCATTGGCGTCCGCCACCGTGCGGTCGGCGCCGCGCCCCCGCGCGCCAAGCTTGATCTGTGCGGCATTGATCGAGCCGCCGCTCATCTGGATCTGCGCATTGCCGCCATAACCGTCGCCGCCGCCCATCGAATCCTCGATGCCCTGGGCGCTGGCGTCGAGCGTGAGGTCGCCCGTGACGTTGAGGATGGGCGCGGAAGCGCCGGAATCGAGCTGCAACAGCGCGAAGCCGCCGAAAGTGCTGGAACCGGAGGGGATGCCATTGGCCAGGATCGACAAGCTGCCGCCGACCTGGACGGTGGCCGGGGCCGTACCCGAACCGCTATCGATGTTGGTCGTCGTGAGCGTGAGGCTGGCGTTCTGCGGAGATTCTATCGTCAGGTTGCGGGCGGCGGTGATACGCTCGTCGAGTTCCGCGCGCACCGAAGTCGAGATATCCGAATAGAGCAGGGCGTCGCCTATGAAGTCGATCGCTCCGCCTCGGCTGGGGCTTGCATCCACGTTGCCGGTGGCGCGCACGATAAGGTCCGATGCGAAGCGCGAGGTGCCGATCTGGACATTGGTCAGCTCTGGCGAGCCGGCGGAAACGAAGCCTCCGCCCGAACTGTCGAGGATGTCGTAGCCCCCGGATATCAGCACGCCGCCGTCCGTGGCGGTGGCGTTGGCCGCGTCAGTGCCGAGCGATCCCCCGACCAGTACGGTGATCGCGCTGTTCTTGGGCAGGGCGGCGACATAGACTTTCTGCGGCCCCGTCAGCGTGCCGGATGCGGGCGCTGCGCCGGTCGTGCCGTCGTGGGTGATCGCATCGGTCGCGGTGGTGCCCACCTGCATGGCGATGTCGAACAGGCCGTTGTTGATCGTGAGATCGACCTGCTCGGCGGCGATAAGCCCCACCGAGCCGTCTAGGCGGATCGTGCCGGATTGCACGATGCGCGGTGCGACGAGCGCGACGTAGGAATTCGTCCCGGTCATGGTCAGGTTCGCACCCGCCATCACCTCGATCGCGGCGGTGCTGTCGGCGACGCCGCGGAACTGGATCGCACCGGTCGCGCTATACGTGATGCCGCCGGTGGATCCGGTGGTGAAAGGGATGTCGTTGGTGGTCAGGATCAGGCTGCCGACATTGAAGGTCGAAGTCGGCCCGGCGATGATGCCGCTGGGAGAATAGAACCACACGTTGCCGCCTGGCGCGCCGTTCACGCGGCCAAGGACGGTGCCGTTGAACTGCGCCGGAGAAGGTGGAGAGCCGAAGACGAATAGGCGGTTTAGGACGGTGAAGGGGGCTGTGCCGGTGAACTCGGCGGTGGCGATCTGCGGCAGGAAATCTACCGCTGCGCCGCCGACGGGACTGTCGTAGCTGTTCCAGTTGATGACCGCTTCCGGCGTCGTCACCGCGATGGTGTCGTAATCCGTCGTGCGCGTGATGTTGGCGATGCCGGCGACGACATTGGGCGTGGCGCGGAAGCCGTCGGCATGGCTGGTGCCGGGAGCCGCGAGCGCCAGGCCCAGGGCGCAGGTCGCCAGCAACGCAAGCTTCGGTCCGGTCTCGGGCAGGGTGCGGTTCTGTGACATCATTGGTTCCAGGGGATGAGCTTGACGGTCAGCGAAACCAGGGCGCGCACATCGGGACGGCGCGCCTGCAGGCCGGTGCGGTTCAGCGGCACGGCCAGCGTGCCATCGATCCGCGCGCGATTGCCCCATGCGGCGCGAACGCCGCCGCCGGCCGAGTAGAGATGCTGGGGGTCGTTCGGATAGGGCAGGAACAGGCGATCCTTGTTCCATACCCACGCGGCGTCGAAGAAGACGAAGGGCTGGAATGCCCATGCGTCCCGCGTGCGCGGAGAAGCGCTGCCGAAGCGGACTTCGGTCTGCACGCCGAAGGCGTCGTCGCCGGTGAGCGTGCCGGGATCGTAGCCGCGTCCGACGGTATAGTTGCCGGCGGAGAATTCCTCGAACGACAGCAGCGGGCCGGACGAAAGCTGCGCGCGCGGCGAGATGCTGAAGGTGAAGAGCGGCGAGGGCCGGATCTCGCCATAAGCGGACGCGCGCACGACGAAGGCGGTGGGGTCCGCCTCGACCTTCGACAGTGAGACGAACTGGCAATTGACGAATCCTGCGCCGCAAGGCTTGCTGGCGCCCAGAATCGATATCCCCTGGCGGACCTCCAGCGAGCCGCCATAGCGCCAGCGCGGCGAAGCCGCGGAAAAGCCCCTCGCGCTCGTCAGGCTCCAGGGATCGATCCGATCATAGTCGAGTCGGGCGAACAGCACGCGCAGCTTGTCTTCGGTCAGCGGCACCGCGCCGAAGCGCACGCGCTGGTTGGCGATGTCGAGGCCGCCGCTGAGCAGCAGATTCGTCGCCTGGCTGCGCTGGAGCGGATAAGAGGCACGCAGCGTGCCGATCAGCGTCCGCGTGCGGAACGCGCCGTTGAAGCCGACGTCGGGTCTCGTCCAGG
>DASWWL010000035.1:0-5273 GCA_036400975.1 Novosphingobium sp.
GTCGGCGTCATCCATCCTCGTGGTAACGAACTCGATGAGACTTTCGCGCTCCCTGGCACGCCGGGTGCCGAAGTTACGATCGTCTCCGGGGCGCCTGCCGCGCGAGGTGGCGCCATGAGCGTTCTTATTTGGTTGGTTCCGATTGCACTGCTGATGGGCGCGGCAGGCCTTGCCGCTTTTTTCTGGTCGCTGAAGACCGGGCAGTATGAAGATATGGCAGGCTCTGCGGCTAGGATACTCCTCGATGAAGACCAAGGGCCAACCGCGCCGCCCACGGCCGACCGAAGCGATCCAGCAAGGAAACGTTCGGCCGCATCTACGCGCAAGAACGTTTAAGGGTTGGCGATAATCGTGTGGAACGCCTGACGATGACAAGAATAGCGAAAAAGCGGAAAGCCGGCTGGACTGTGGCGCTCGCGTTGCTGGCTGGTGCAGCGGTGATCGTACCGAGCATGATATCACTGGCAGTCAGTGTGTTTGCTGCTTTTGCAAAGGTATTGGAGTGAGGCGCCTATGCAACTGCTTGAAGCAGCTTCCGAGACAACATCGCTTTCCGACCCACGTGATTGAGTATGACCGCAACCGACGCATCCAACCCCTCGCCTATTCTGTGGGTAGACTAGGCTACGGAGGTGGCGGGTATAGCGTCCTGGCAGATGGGCCAGACGACAGCGCCGTTAGTCCCTCGACATGTTTAAGCTCCAGTTTCCGCCGGGCACCCCACCCCGAGCATAGAAGACGATGAGCCGGATACACACGATGACCGCGCCGCTGCCTACGTTGATCTGTCAGCAAACCCGCAAGCATGCGGACATATCGCGCGGGCTGCTTCCATCCGGCGGCATTCGCGTCGTGCGCAAGTACGCCGGCACCTTCCCGGCGGAATTGTCGGTCGGCGAAGGCCGCTTCTTCACCGGCGCCAGCGCAGCCAAAACCGCAAAGACATGCTGACCTGCTTGAGGTATGGCTATCTCCACCGCTGGCGCTACTGTTCAGCTACAGAACAGTCTGAAAGACTCACCGCCATGTCGAAGTTTGTCGCCGCAATCGCAGCCTTTGCGCTTTGCACAGCCGTGCTTACGGTCACCGCTCCGGCCTCCGCAGGCACGGTGACTCTCAAATCGATGAAGTTCTCCGCCGCCAAGCCCGTTCCGCATTTCCACTACGAGGGCGAGGTCATCGAAGGCGACCTTGGGCGGATCACCGCTGCGGTCAGGCAATACGCCGACTGCGATCGTGTCGCTTTATCGGAGACGGGCGACAATTGCGCTGTCTTCACCATGACAAGCGAAGGCGGCAATTACGTTGAAGGGCTGGATATGGCCCATTACTTTCGCGCCAACGCCATCGCCACATGGGTCGAAACTGGATCCTATTGCTACTCGGCGTGCGCCTTTGCGTTTCTCGGCGGCTCAGGCCATTCGTCCCAGTCGAGCGTCGGTGACTATATCGACCGCACGATAGAGCCTGGCGCGACGCTTGGTTTTCATGCGCCCTACTTCGCCGGCGATTCCCTAGATGAGCTGGTCGCCCAGTTCGGCATCGAAGAAGTTCTCGGGGGGACCCGCGAGAATATCGCTCTCATGATCGAGCAACTTGTCCTCTGGAATATCGACAAGAGCATTTTGGCTCGTATCACAAATATGGGCGCCGATGACGCGTACATCGCCGCCACCGCACAGGATCTCTATTTCCTCCGCACAGCCCTGCCCCCTGCGCCACGTCGCTTCTGGTCGCCTGATCCCGCCGAAGCGTTGCGCAATGCGTGTATGCGTCTTCTTGCCCATCATGAGGGCGTATCGCCCGACACTACCAGAGTGCGCTTGGGCGGAGAAATGATCTATAATATCGGGGTTGATGAGACGGGTCGCGGCCTTACGGGTTACCGGCTTATCGATAAGCCAAGCGGGCTCGCCATCTCATACTGCGCCATGCCCACATCCGACACGCTACTAGATGCCGACGGCGATATAGCTCTCTACTATGGCGCTGGCGTGTCAGGCAAAATGCGGCCGGCAGTGACCTTCTTCCACCGAGCGGACGGTTGGTCGACACTCGGGACGGGCGGTGTGGCCTCACAACGCATCCTTCAGAAGGGGGCGATCAGTCATTTCTTCCTGTCGCCCGACGCCAAGCTCGACAGTGCTCTGGCGCTGACGTGGCGGCTGGTAAGGGATGACGTCCTAAAAACAGGACGACATGAACAATGATCCTCTGGGAAGAGCCGGGGCATTTGAAGATCCTGATGCGGGTAAATCACCGAAAATCTGAGACCACAGCGAAAGTCATACGTTCCGGCGATTACGTTACGCTCTGCGGTTGTTTCATCGCATTGACGGCCCACAGGGCGCTGGGGCGGTCGCGACCACAGGCGCGAAGAGGGCTGCTTGCGGGGACAGTACGCCATCGTCCTGAACCCGCCGACGCCGAGACTGTTCTAGCGATCAATCGACCGAGACAGACGCCCAGCGGTGAAAGCGTTCGATATTCATCCTAAAGTTCGCGTGCGATTGACGATGCCGATCTCGCCGTAACGGTGATGCCCTTACCTCGAACGCAGCGTTGGCTTTGTTGGCAACAGCGCTGGCGCCAAAGTCGCAACCATTTCGACAGTCAACAGCTGCAACCCATTGCTGTCCGAAACCGTAACGCCAAACGTTTCAGCCTCCCAGAACCAGCTTGAATCCTCGCATAAGAGGTCCGCAATCATCTGCACTGCATGACATTTGGCTGAGTGCAAAGATGCCAACTCAACGCCAGTTTCGTCACGCATTTCCTCACTATGAGTGAGGTGAAAATGGTAGGTCGGCATGCGCTTACACTTACTGAACTCGTACGCTGAATATCTGTAGCGTAGCAGGAGATGCTGAGAAGCCCGCAAACCTCATTATGGGCTCGCTGTTCCCGCGAGGAAGCACTTGGTTACCGGGATTTTGCGATAGCACGACATTTGTCGCGCAGCCCAATATCCTTGGACGCAGCGTGGACAACCTCGCATGCGACTTCATACGAAGCTCGCGCAGCGGGTCGACACCACGCCGCCCGCCCCCAATCTGCAATCGCCTTGCCTCAAGCGTCAGGCATGCCGCCGGTCGTGTCCCGATGAGTGGTGTACGAGCTGGAGCTCGTTTCGGGCCTCGCCGCCAGGCTGGGCCGGTCATGCTGCTGGCAAGGCCGGCAGACTGACGAGAGGATCATCGCTCATCGGCGCGATTGTTTCCAGCGTCATGTAGCGTGAGCGCTGGACCGCCCATTCGTCGTTCTGCTCAAGCAGGATGGCGCCGACGAGCCGGATCAGCGCAGCCTCATTCGGGAAGATGCCGACGACCTCGGTTCGGCGCTTGATCTCGCCATTGAGCCTTTCGAGCGGATTGGTGGAGTGGAGTTTCAAGCGGTGCTCGCGGGGGAAGTCCATGTAGGCCAGGACGTCGTTCTCCGCCTCATCGAGGAAGGCTGAGAGCTTCGGTAGTTTTGGCCTCAGCTGGTCGGCGACCGCTCGCCACTGGGCATGGGCAGCGTCCGCATCGTCCTGAGCGAAGGCGGTGGCGATAAACGCCGAGACGACGCGCCGGCCGCTCTTTCCCGCGTGCGCCAGCGCGTTCCTCATGAAGTGGACGCGGCAGCGCTGCCAGGTAGCGCCCAGCACCTTGGCGATCGCCGTCTTGAGGCCCTGGTGAGCGTCGGAGACCACCAGCTTTGCGCCCCGAAGGCCGCGCCGCATCAACTTTCTCAGGAAGGCTGTCCAGAACGTCTCGGCTTCGGAGGCGCCAATATCGAGGCCGAGAATCTCACGCCGGCCATCGGTGTTGACGCCAACAGCGATGGTCACGGCCACCGAGACGATGCGGCCAGCCTGGCGGACTTTCACATAGGTGGCGTCGAGCCAGACATAGGGCCAGTCACCCTCGATCGGGCGGTTGAGGAAGGCCTGCACCTTCTCGTCGATCTCGGTGACCAGGCGGCTCACCTGGCTCTTCGAGATGCCCGTCATTCCCATGGCCTGAACGAGATCATCGACCGAGCGGGTCGAGACGCCCTGGACGTAGGCTTCCTGGATCACGGCGGTCAGAGCCTTCTCGGCCAGTCGGCGCGGCTCGAGAAAGCCCGGAAAGTACGAGCCTTTCCGCAGCTTGGGGATGCGAAGCTCGACAGTCCCCGCGCGTGTCTCCCACGTCCTGTCACGGTAGCCGTTGCGCTGGTTGATCCTGTCGCCGCTGCGTTCGCCATGGGCGGCGCCGGTGAGGCCTGCTACCTCCAGCTCCATCAGCCGCTCGGCCGCGAAGCCGATCATGTCACGCAGGAAATCGGCGTCGGGGCTCTTCTCCAGGAGCGTACGAAGCGCCATCGTGTCGTCTGTCATCGGTGAGTCCTCGGTTCAGGTGGCTGGTGTCGCAACCCAACCCTACCGGCGATTCCCGATGACAACCCAGTGCAACGGCCGGCGCGCGCTGACCTTGCGGTCCGCGCGCCGCCCCTCGCTAAACTCCTACACCACGTCCGGGGACACGACCACTGCATGCGCCCCGTCTCCCGACTTTGGGAGAGGAACTAGAGGCATCCCGGACAGCTTTCGCTGGTCCGAACGAAATCCGCTGTTTGAAATCACCACCGGCGCAACTCTTCCCCTGCGAAGCGGGGGAAGTGGATCGGCGCGAAGCGACGAGACGATGGGGGCGAGTCGGATTCACGAGCGTCGTCTCACACGACTGGAGACGTAACTCGCCCCCATCCCGGCTCCGCCGTACTTCCCCCGCAAGCGGGGGAAGAGTTACAGCCCCACTCCCCCAGCTTCCGCACAGTAACCACCCGCACACGACAGAGAAAAAAGCAGTCACCGCACGGGCAAACTGCAGAAGTCACTCTGCTTTCGCTAGAATTCGCCCCGAAACGCCTTGCGCTGACAGAGTTTTGGAATTGTGGCCTCCTGTCCTCGCGGCTAGTGTCCGCAACTACAGGGGTGGTGGTGTAGTGCGGGACCTTTCCAATGCTTGAGATCGTCGCGGTGATCGGCGCAGTCCTCGTCGGATTGCTTCTCGCCTTCCTGATCTATCGCGCAGCCCGCACCTACGATGCCGGCACGCACGCCACCTACATCACCACCAAGGGCGGCAATTTCTACGGCGCGCTCCGCCAGCCGACCACGCTGTGGGATCCCTCGATCAAGGTGCTGCGCGACCGCCACGCCCCCGACATCACCATCATGACCACCGACGCGGGCGGCACGGATTATGAGAAGAGCCTGGTCAACCGCCGCAATGGCGAGATCAGCCTGC
>DASWWL010000036.1:0-11226 GCA_036400975.1 Novosphingobium sp.
TGACCACCGCTTCCTCGTCCGCGCCTAGCAGCGGCTTCACATAGACGCTGGCGTGGCGCAAGTCGGGCGACATGCGCACTTCGGTGACGCTCACCGAATGGGCGGTAAGCACCTCGTCATGCACCTCCTGGCGCATGAGCAGTTCGGAAATGACGTGCCGCACCTGTTCCCCCACCTTCAGCAGGCGGACGGAACGGGTCTCGGGCGTGGATTGCTGACGGGGCATGGCAATCGTCCTTCCCCTCCCGCAACCGGGAGGGGATCATGATTACAGCGTCCGGTCGCGCATCTCGACTTCGAAAGTTTCGAGAATGTCGCCCGGCTTGATGTCGTTGGTATCCTGCAGGACCACGCCGCATTCCAGGCCGGCGCGAACTTCGGGAACGTCGTCCTTGAAGCGCCGCAGCGAGGCGATGTGCGTCTTGGAAACGATGACGTCCTGCCGTGTGAGACGCGCGTAGAGGCCCTTGCGGATATAGCCTTCGACCACGAGCAGGCCTGCGGCCTTGTCCTTCTTGCCGGCGGGGAAGACTTCCTTGACCTCGGCGCGGCCGACGACGGTTTCGATCCGCTCCGGACCCAGCTCGCCCGCCATTTCCGAGCGGACATCGTCCGTAAGCTGATAGATCACGTCGAAGTACTTCATCCGCACCTTCTGGCGCTCGATCATCTCGCGTGCCTTGGCGTTGGGCCGGACGTTGAAGCCGATGATCGGCGCGCCAGAGGCCGCCGCCAGCGTCACATCGCTTTCAGTGATCGCGCCGACGCCCGAATGCAGCACTTTCACCTTAATCTCGTCGGTCGAGATCTTGTGCAGCGCGTTGACGATGGCTTCGGTCGTGCCCTGCACGTCCGCCTTCACCACCACCGGGTAGTCGATGACGTTCTCCTTGTCCTTGAGCGCGGAGAACATCGTGTCGAGGCTGGCCGGGGCGATCGCGGTGCGCTTCGCAGTCGCCTGCTCATGACGATAGGCGGCGACCTCGCGGGCGCGAGCCTCGCTCTCGACGACGGTCAGGGTATCGCCGGCCATCGGCACGCCGCCGATGCCCAGCACCTCGACCGGCAGTGCCGGCGGCGCTTCCTTCACTTGGCGGCCCTTGTCGTCAAGCATTGCGCGAACGCGGCCCGACTGGGTTCCGACCACGAGAATATCGCCGGTCTTGAGCGTACCGCGCGTGACGAGCACGGTGGCGAGCGGCCCCTTGCCCTTGTCGAGCTTGGCCTCGATCACGGTCGCCTCGGCGGCGCGATCGGGGTTGGCGCGGAGTTCCATCAGCTCGGCCTGAAGCAGGATCTTCTCGATCAACTGGTCGAGGCCATGCCCCGTCTTGGCCGAGACTTCGACGTCCTGCACATCGCCCGACATCTGCTCGACGATGATCTCGTGCTCCAGCAGGCGCTCACGAATCTTCTGCGGATTGGCTTCAGGCTTGTCGACCTTGTTGATGGCCACGATCATCGGCACGCCGGCCGCCTTGGTATGATTGATCGCTTCCACCGTCTGCGGCATCAGCCCGTCGTCGGCGGCGACGACCAGCACGACGATATCCGTCACATTGGCGCCGCGGGCGCGCATTTCGGTGAAGGCTTCGTGGCCCGGCGTGTCGAGGAAGGTGATCAGCTCGCCGCCCTTGGTCTTGATCTGGTAGGCGCCGATATGCTGCGTGATACCGCCGGCCTCGCCGCGCACCACGTCGGTGCCGCGCAGCGCATCGAGCAGGCTGGTCTTGCCGTGGTCAACATGGCCCATGATCGTGACGACCGGTGGGCGCGGCTTCAGCGTGCCCGCATCATCGACATCCGCCGCGGTGTCGATATCGACGTCGCTTTCAGAAACGCGGGTGATGTTATGGCCGAATTCCTCGACCAGCAGTTCAGCCGTATCCTGATCGATCGTCTGATTGACGGTGACCATCATGCCCAGCTTGAACAGCGCCTTCACCAAGTCGGCACCCTTCTCGGCCATACGGTTGGCGAGTTCCTGGACGGTGATCGCTTCAGGCACGACGACATCGCGCACCTGCTTTTCGCGCGGCTGCGACTGGCCGGCGAAATGGGCGCGACGCTCCTTCTCACGCGCCCGCTTCAGTGCAGCGAGGCTGCGCGCACGCGCGCCTTCGTCCTCGTTGAGCGCGCGGGTAACGGTAAGCTTGCCCGACTGACGGCGGTCGCCGCCCGTCTTGTCACGAGCGTGAGCAGGCTTCTTGGCCGCCGGCTCCGGACGCTTGGGCGCGACGACGGGCGTGAAGCGGCGCGGCGCGGGAGCAGCGGCGCGCGGTTCTTCACTGGCTGTCTCGGACTCGGCCGGCGGCGCGGGTTCCGCAACCTGCTCGGGTTCGGACGCGGGCTCCGGCTGCGACGCGACTTCCGGCTCGGGAGCGGACGCCGGTTCGGCCGGCGCGGCATCGGCCTTGCGATTCTCCTCGACGCGGCGACGCTCTTCCTCGATCTGACGCTGGCGTTCCTCCTGCTCGCGGCGATTGGCCGCCTCAAGCGAGGCAAGGCGTGCCTCCTCGGCCTCACGCAGCAGGCGGGCCTGCATTTCCTGGCGTGTCTCGTTCGACGGACGCGGGGCGGGCTTCGGCGCGGGCGGCGGCGGGGGAGCGGCGACAGGAGTAGCAACCGGCTCCGGAGCAGGCGCAGCGCCAGCCTCACCGGGCTTGCCGATCAGCTTGCGGCGCTTCACCTCGACCACCACCTTGTTGGTGCGGCCATGACTGAAGGTCTGCTTGACCTCGCCCGCTTCGACCGAACGCTTGAGCCCAAGCGGCTTGCGGCCCAGCGTCGTCTTGTTGTCGGTCTCGCTCATTCTACCTTACGCCCTTCAATCTCAATGCGTCGTCGTGACAAGCGGCGGCGGGTTGCGCCGTCTGCTTGCCTGAACCTGTTTCAATCGTTGCGGCCTGTCCCAGGAAATGGAGCAAGCGCTGCAGCGGAACGGAAACCCTTCCGGCCGCGGCGGCATCGGTCAGCGCCAGGTGGACGACGTTGTCGCGGCCCAATGCCACAGACAGAGCCGCTCGGTCCAGTGGCAAGGTGACGCCGCGCAATCCGCCGCCTTCTTCCTCGCGTCCCACCCGCCACGCCTGGTCAAGCTTGCGAGAGCCATCATCGCCGGCATCACCAGCATGGGCGAGCCAGGCCACCTTGCCCATGCGCGCATTCTCGGCAATCCGGTCAGACCCGGTGAGAAGCTTGCCCGCGCGCATTTCCAGCCCAAGCCGATCGGTGAAGGCGCGGGTCAGCGCGGCTCCGATCCTCTCCGGCAGATCAGCGGGAATCGAAAGCGCGACCCCCTTGAAGGCACGCGCCAAGACGCCCTTCAACTGGCCCTTGCCCATGGCCGTTTCAAGGTCCGCGCGAGAGACGCCAATCCACGCGCCGCGCCCCGGCGCCCGCGCCAGCACATCGGGCAGCACGTCGCCTTCCGGCGAAATCGCCAGACGAATCAGCGCATCACGCGATGCATGCTCACCGGAAAGGATGCACTTCCTCTCCGGTGACGCTTCTCCGATGTCGGAGTCTAGGCGTTCATTGCGAGGATTCCGCATCGGCGGCCTCCCCGGTTTGCGAGCCCTGGTCCTCGTCTTCGAACCAATGCGCGCGGGCGGCCATGATGATCTCGTTGCCCTGCTCTTCCGACAGGCCGTACTCGCCCAGGACGCCGCCCTTGTCTTCCGAACGCTGGCTGTCACGGCGCGGCGGCGAATTATCGCGGCGGCGCTGCTCGGCGCGCTTCTTGGCGATCAGTTCGTCTGTGGCGAGATCGGCCAGATCGTCGAGCGTCCTGATGCCGGCCTTGCCAAGCGTTACGAGCATCGCTTCGGTCAGATGCGGCAATTCGGCCAGCGCATCCTCGACGCCCAGCGAACGGCGCTGCTCACGGGCGGCTTCCTCGCGGCGCTCGAGCGCCTCGCCCGCGCGGCTCTGCAGTTCCTCGGCCAGTTCCTCGTCGAACCCTTCGATCGCCGCCAGCTCCGCCAGTTCGATGTAAGCGACTTCCTCCAGCTCGCTGAAGCCTTCGGCGACCAGCAGCTGCGACAGCGTTTCATCGACGTCGAGTTCTTCCTCGAACATCTTCGAGCGCTCGGCGAATTCCTTCTGGCGCTTCTCCGATGCCTCGGCCTCAGTCATGATATCGATCTGCGAGCCGGTGAGCTGGCTGGCAAGGCGCACGTTCTGGCCGCGGCGACCGATCGCCAACGAAAGCTGATCGTCGGGAACGACCACCTCGATTCGGCTTTCCTCCTCGTCGATCACGACGCGGCTGACCGTGGCAGGCTGCAGCGCATTGACCACGAACGTCGCGGTGTCTTCGCTCCAGGGGATGATATCGATTTTCTCGCCCTGCATTTCCTGCACGACGGCCTGCACGCGGCTGCCCTTCATGCCGACGCAGGCGCCGACCGGATCGATCGAGCTGTCGCGGCTGATCACGCCGATCTTGGCGCGGCTGCCCGGATCGCGCGCGGCCGCCTTGATCTCGATGACGTTGTCATAGATCTCGGGGACTTCCTGCGCGAACAGCTTCTTCATGAATTCGGGGTGCGCGCGGCTCAGGAATATCTGCGGACCGCGATTCTGGCGCTCGACCTTGAGGATCAGCGCGCGCACGCGTTCGCCGACACGGGCCGCCTCGCGCGGGATCTGCTGGTCGCGGCGGATGACGCCCTCGGCCCGGCCGAGGTTGACGATCACATGGCCGAACTCGACCGACTTGATCACGCCGGTAATGATCTCACCGGCACGATCCTTGAATTCCTCGTACTGGCGCTCGCGCTCGGCATCGCGGACCTTCTGGAAGATCACCTGCTTGGCCGATTGCGCATCAATGCGCCCAAGATCGACCGGCGGCAGCGGATCGACGATGAAATCGCCCAGCTTGGCGTCGGCGTCGAGCTTCTTGGCAGCGACGAGATCAACCTGCTTGAAGTAGTCTTCAACCTCTTCGACGACCTCGACGACACGCCACAGACGCAGGTCGCCGGTGCGCTGGTCGAGTTTGGCGCGAATATCGTTCTCCGCGCCGTAACGGTTGCGCGCAGACTTCTGGATCGCCTCTTCCATCGCCTCGATGACGATCGCCTTGTCGATCATCTTCTCGGTCGCGACGGAATTCGCGATCGCGAGCAATTCGGCGCGGTTTGCGGACATCGCACTGGCCATGGTCAGTCTTCCTGTTCCTGAAGCGCCTCTTCGGGGGCGGCTTCGTCTTCGAATTCATCGGCGCCGCTCGTATCGAGCGGACGGGTTGCGGCGATCAGCCGGTCGGTCAGAACCAGCTTGGCGGAATGGATATCGGCGAAGGGAAAAGTCACCCTGCCCGATTTCCTGTCATCGAGCAGGACCGTCTCGCCATCGAGCCCGGCGATATCGCCCTGCACCGACTTGCGATTGCCTTCGACCGGATTGACAAGCTGCACGCGCGCCTCGTGCCCGACCCAGGCCACGAAATCCCCGATCCGCGTGAGTGGGCGGTCGATGCCCGGCGAACTGACCTCGAGCCGATAGGCCTCATCGATCAGAATCTCGCCGGCCTCTTCCAGCGCATCGATCCGGTCGGAAATGCGGTGCGAGAGCGCGGCGCAATCCTCGATCACCAATTGGCCTGTCTCGGGGCGTTCAGCCATGATCTGAAGCGTATGCTCCTCGTCACCGACCTCACTCTTGCCGAACAGGCGCACGCGCACGAGATCGAAGCCGAGGGCCTTGACCTCGGGCTCAACGATCTCGGTAATGCGCGCGATATCCGTCATCGGAACTCCAACGCCCGACGATGCCGCAATGCAGTGTCGCGCCGGCCCCTTCCGGCGCCAGCCCGAACGTTGCATCACAATGTCGGGATGGGTGGCAGATAGTCGCGTCCGACCGAAAACGCAAGGGCAATCGGCGCGGGAAACGACACCAACCGGGTAAACCCCGCCATCTTGCACAAACGTCGCGGTGCGGTACTTTCACGCATCGCAAAAGTGGAGAGATCTGAATGTCCAAGGGTTCCCCGTCCCGCTATCATCTGGCGGCGGATCGCGAATGGCGCGAGACGCCGGATGGTGTGCGCTATGCGCGATTTTCCAGCCGCGCCGGTGATCCCGGACGACCGCTCGTCGTGCTTTCCGAATTGCCGCCCGGCCATGTCGAGCCGCCGCACACGCATGAGAGCGATTATATCGAGATCATCCTTGAGGGCACCCTGCATATCGGCAAGACCGACATGGGCCGGGGCGACGCGCGCAGCACCCAGGCCGGCACCGGTTACGGGCCGCTCGTCGCCGGCCCCGAGGGATGCGTCCGTCTGACCATATTCGAAACAGCGGCGGGCAGCGCCATGCGGCTGCTTGGCAAGGGCGCTCCTCAGTCGGGATAGACGCGGGCCGGGCCGTAGCCAGCTTCGTATTCCTCCCAGCTCCCGCGCGACGGCCTCGGCGCCGGACGGCGCGCCACCTCTTGTCCAGGCGGCTGGGCATCCTTCGCCCAGGGATTGGCCTTAGGCGCCTTCTCCGCCTCCCGCATTTGCAGGGCTGCCGCATCCATCCGGGCCGACGTGCAGCGCACGACCAGCGAAGCCAGTACGAAAGTGGCGATCATGCTCACCATCCGCTTTTCGCGGCGGAGAAAGTCGAGCGCAGCCAGGAGCTTGTCGTCATGCATCCCTGAAGAAAACCTGTATCCTTGCTATTCGCCAGCGTAGCCGCCGGAGAAATCATCTTCATACACCGCCTCCCGTATCCCCGGCTGCGTTGAGCGCTGACGGCTGGCAGCACTGCTGCTCCAGCCGAGTTGCATGGACTCGGTGCGGGTGGAGAACTGTTGCGCGCTTTGTCCGCGCGAGAGCATCGGCTCCCGACTGTCGCGATATTCGTCGAGCGCGGTTTTCAGACCGTTGGCGGCGGTTCCCGGCTCGTCGGCATTTTTCCCGAAATAGTAGAGCCCGCTGCCGATCAGCACGACCGACAGCAGATAGAGCACTCCAATGCCCACGAAGAGCCTGACGCCATAGCGCACCATCAGCCTGACGATTCCCAGGAAGAGGCTGAAGATCGGCGCCATCGTTTTTTGCTCTCCAGCAATGGAAGTGTCGTGGCGAGCCTGCCCGCTTTCGATTGAAAAACACTGAAGAAACGGCTGGCAATCATATCCATTCCGGCGCGTTCGCATTGGGGGGTTGCCCCACCATGCCGTTGGACTACATGGCCGGAATGCGCAGCCTCGACGACATCCGCGACGAATACGAGTTCCTTGATGGCGACGAACGCTACCGGCTGCTGATCGAGCTGGGGCGCGAACTCGATCCGATGCCTGATGCCCTGAAGACCGACAGCACCAAGGTGCGCGGCTGTTCCGCCAGCGTCTGGGTCTACCCGACCCGGCTGGAGGATGGTCGCCTGCACTTTCTGGCCGACAGCAACGCCGCGATCACCAAAGGGATCGTCGCACTGGTACTGGCGGCCGTACAGGATCGTCCCGCTGCCGAAGTCGCCACGACCGACATCGCCGCCGCGCTGGAACCTTTCGACTTGCGCAACCAGCTCTCGTCGAACCGGACGCAGGGTGTCCCCAACATGATCGCGCTGATCCGGGAAACCGCCACGCGCTACGCGGCGGGCTGAGCGCCTTGGTCCGCACGCTCTACTTCGGGGGCGGGCTTCTTTGTATCGCTCTCGGCGTTCTGGGCGCCTTCCTGCCCGTGCTGCCGACGGTTCCCTTCCTGCTGCTGGCCGCGTTCTGCTTTACCCGCAGCCGCCCCGAATGGGCGGAGCGGCTCTATGCCCATCCACGCTATGGACCCGCCATGCGCCAATGGCGCGACCGGCGCGCAATTTCGCGCAAGGCCAAAACCGCGGCAATCGCCACCATGGCTGTGGGTGCCATCGCCACATGGTTCACGATCGGCTGGCCCTGGGCGGGCGGAGTCGCGGCGATCCTGTGCTGTACCGCGACCTGGATATGGACACGCGCGGAATAGAGGGATCGCCCCCGCGTAGCCGCGCCAGTCTCGCTTGCGCCTCTCTCGCGCCTCTGTCATCGCGGTTCGTGATAGCAGAAACAGTTTCGGGAAGGACCGATGGTGAACCTGAAGGACCGCTATGGCCCCTGGGCTCTGATCGCCGGCGCTTCGGAAGGCGTCGGCTCGTCAGCCGCCAGCCTGCTCGCCGATGCCGGAATCAACCTAGTACTCGTCGGCCGCAAACAGCAGACTCTGGACGAACTCGGCGCCTCCCTGCCAGTCGAGACGCGCAGCCTGGTGCTGGACCTCAATACCCCCGACGCCGCGCAAAAACTGGCCGAGAGCACCGCCGATCTCGAGATCGGCCTGCTCATCTATAACACGGGCGCACCCGGCTGCGTGCCGCCGCGCAGCTTCCTGAGCGAAGCCGTCACGCACTGGCAGGAAATCGTCAGCCGCAATGCGATGACCGTGACCACGGCCTGCCACCACTTCGGCGGCAGGATGGTCGCGCGCGGACGCGGCGGCATCGTACTGGTCGGCTCGACGGCCGGCTGGGCCGGCACCGAGAACATGGCGATCTACTGCGCGACCAAAGCCTTCCAGCGCGGCCTCGCGGAATCGCTCTGGGCCGAATGGCGGCAGCATGGCGTCGATGTCCTTGCCATGGTCCTGGGTGTTACCGACACGCCAGCTTTCCGGCGGATCATGGCCGGCGTCGAGGTCGAAGGCGCGGCCGACTGCGACGTGATCGCACGAGACATGATGGCAGCCCTGCCCGATTCCGGCCCGACCTGGCCCGCCGGCCCCGAACCTTTCGGAGAGCATACGCGCCGTGACGCAGTGCTGGGCCGCAACAAGCAACGATCGACGATGTTCGCCAGGCACGAGAGCTGACCGGTTCCCGTCCCGCGCCTTACGCGGGACGGCAGGCATCATACGATGTCGAAGCTGTCGTGATCCATCATCGCCTGCGCGGCGCGCATGGCGTGGACGGTATTGAACGCCTCGCTCTGATAGGTTGGCTGATTGACGACGAAGGTCACATAGTTGACGCTGATGTAGGCGGCGAACTGATGCATCATGCTCGCCATGCTGGGCGGGTTCGCGCCGTTGGCGATCAGGACATCGCGATAGTGCCGGATCAGGTCACGATCGTACTTGCGGCGGTCGATCGGATCCATGGCGTTGACGATGTGGTAGCTCGCTTCCAGCAGGCCCGACTCGCGCCGCGCCAAGGTATCGAAGAAGCCCGGCGTTCCGTCCTCTTCCTCGTACAAGTTGCCGAGATGGGTATCGCCATGGACGACGCAGAACGGCTGTTCGTCGGAAAGGTCGCCGGCATAGATCAACAGGCGCTTGAGCCAGTCGAAATCATGGAACTTGACCGGACAGGCGGCCGATCGCGGCAGCGAGATGAAGTGCGGCCAATCCTTCTCGGTCTCGGCGTGGTCCATGAAATCGACGAACATCGAGGCGCCGTTGCTCGGCAAAACATGATAGCGGCCGCCGGGCTGGTGCTCGGGGCTGCCCCAAGTCTTGGCATGGTATTGCGCCATCGCCGTCAGGCGACGCTTCACCTGCTCGGGCGTGTTCGGCGACAACCCACGCTGGAAGCGCACGGCGCGCAAGCCGAGGTCCTCCATCAGCATGACCATCTGCGAGCGTTCCGGATCAAGCTGCTTGAAGAATATCTTCGGCATCGCCACGCCCAGCTCAGGCAGGAAAGTATAGCCGTGGAACTCCATTTCCAACGACTTGTAAGTGTATTCGCGCGCCTTCGACCAGGTGCTCGCCTCGAACTGCGACTTGTACATGATCGAGCGCGGAACACCGCTCGCCTTCGACAGCGAGTCTTCTTCGAGATGGACGCGCAGCACCGTGCTGAAACCATGGTGGGCGTCGTCGATGCGGATCGACTTGAGCTTGATCCCCGGAAAGGCTGGCGCCAGCGCCGCGTTCAACAAGTCGGGGGTAATGTCGCGCGCGTCAACGGGCAGCGCGCCGATGGTATGATCGGCCACAGTGATGTCTCCCAGAAATACGAACGGCCGGGCCCGCGGCTACGCGCAGACCCGGCCGCCCTTGATCATTGATTTTCAGTCCGGCCGAAGCCTCAGACGAGATCGTAGCCGTTATTGTCCACGATCGCCGCCGCCGCGCGCATGGCGTGGGCGGTGTTGAACGCCTCGGTCTGATAGTAGGTCGGATTCACGAAGAACGTGATCAGGTTGAGGCTGAGGAACGTCGTATACTGGTGCATCATCTCGTAGAGGCTGGGCACCGAGATGCCGCGCTTGATCAGTTCGGCGCGGTAGTGCGCGACCAGATCACGCTCGTGCTTGCGACGGTCGATCGGGTCCATCGCGTTGCAGATATGATAGGTCGCCTCGGAGATGCCCGGCTCCTGCCGCGCCAGCGAATCGAAGAAGCCCGGCGTGCCGTCGGCTTCCTCATAAAGGTTGCCGAGGTGCGTATCGCCGTGGATCACGCAGTTCGGGATCGCGTCCGACAGTTCGGAGGCATACTTGAGGTAACGCTTGATCCACTCGTAATCGAGGAACTTCACTGGACATGCCGCACCACGCGGCTCTGATACGAACTGGTAGAACACTTCGTCCGTGAAGCCGCCATGATCGAGATAACCGAGGAACATCTCCGCACCGTTCTTGGGCAGGATGTCGTACTTGCCGCCGTTGCGAAGTTCGGGACTGTCCCAGGTACGCGAGTGGAGATCGGCGAGCGCGGTGAGGCGGCGGGCCACCTGTTCGGCGTTATTGGGACTGAGGCCGCGCTGGAAGCGAACGTCCTTGAGCGCCAGATCTTCCATCAGCAGGACCATCTGCGCATTGTCGCGATCGATCTGCAGCGAGTAGATCTCGGGCATGTTGAGGCCGAGTTCTGGCAGCATTTGGTAGGCGTGATATTCCATCTCGAGCGAGAGGAACGTGAAGTCGCCGCCGCGATCGCGGCTGGTCTTCTCGAAGCCGCCCTTCAGCATGACCGACTTGGGCACGGAATTGGAGGTATTGCCCGCGCCGGGGGTCAGATGAACGCGCAGAACGGTGGAGAAGCCATGGTGCGCATGATCGATGTTGATGCTGTCAAGATCGACGCCGGGGAAATGATTCGAAAGGCCGTTCTGCACGAACTCCTTGGTGATCTGTTCGATGTCACGCGGCAGCGATTCTTTCTGTTTTTCGGCCAACATTCTGAAATCCCCTCCAAAAAAGGTCCACTCAAGCTTCTCGCATAACCGTCTATTGCCGCCGGCCCAC
>DASWWL010000037.1:0-21956 GCA_036400975.1 Novosphingobium sp.
TCGCCAACCTTCCTGTTGCCGTAGAAGCTGCAGCGATGCAGCGGTCCCTTCCAGCCGGCTTGTCGGCATGCCGCCTCGTAGAACTGGAACTGAAGGATGCGGGCAAGGAAGTAGCGCGTATAGGGCACAACCGCCGGGATGTGATATTTCGCCCCCGGATCGAAGGCATCAGCGCCACGCTCCGACGGCGGGACCACGCCCTGATATTGCAGACGCATCCGGTTCCATGCCTGTTCATAGTTGTCGGGCGCGATCTGGCCGGAGAATACCTGCCAACGCCAGCGGTCGATCAGCAGACCGAAAGGCAGGAAGGCGACCTTGTCCATCGCCTGCCGCAATAACAGGCCCGTATCCTTGTCGGCGCTCGGCACTTGCGAACGATCGAGCAGGCCGATCTGGACGAGATATTCGGGCGTGATAGACAATGCGATCGTATCACCGATCGCCTCGTGGAAGCCGTCGTTCGCCCCGTCGAGATAGAGCACCGGCTGCTTGTTATACGCTCGTTGATAGTAATTGTGACCCAGTTCATGGTGCACGGTCGTAAAATCGTCGCCGTTGACCTTGATGCACATCTTGATGCGCAAGTCGTCCAGGTTGTCGATGTCCCAAGCCGAGGCGTGACACACCACCTCGCGATCGGCGGGCTTCACGAACTGCGAGCGCTGCCAGAACGTCTCAGGCAATGGAGCAAAGCCGAGCGAATTGAAGAACCCCTCTCCCGCACGCACCATCTTCAGGGGATCGTATCCCTTGGCCTTCAACAGGTCAGTGGTATCGAAGCCGAGATCGCCCGCGCCGGGCGGCGCCACGATATCGTAGATGTTACCCCATTCCTGCGCCCACATGTTACCCAGCAAGTCCGCGCGAATCGGCCCGATCTTCGCCTGCACGGCGTCGCCGTACTTCTCGTTGAGTTTGGCGCGGGTATAGCAGTGAAGCTGGTCGTAGAGCGGCTTGACCTCTCCCCACAACCTCTCGGTAAGCGCGGTGAATTCTTCCGGGCTCATGTCGTAGTTGGATCGCCAGAGCGCACCCGCGTCGGCATAGCCGAGCTCCTTGGCGCCTTCGTTGGTCAGGCTGACCAGTCGGGCATAGTCCGCCTTCATCGGCTTGCCGACATTGTCGTGCCAGCTCGTCCACATCTCCTGCAGTTCGGCCGGGTTGCGGTTCGTGCCCATCGCAGCCTCGATATCGCTGCCATTGATCGGCTTGCCGTCCAGCGTGCCCTGCCCTTTGCCATAGACACCCTGGATACGCGCCTTGATGATCGACATCTCCTCGGCTGTGCCGGGCATGGTCGGCGCAGGCATAACGATGGCGGTGCGCATGCGATCCAGCTTGCGGCGTGTGTCGTAGGAAAGATCCGGCTGCTTCGCATAGCGGGCGGCGGTCAGCGCATTCTTCACCATCAGCGCATTCATCGATGCCTCGGCCCGCGCCGTCAGCGCCTCGGTATCCTGCGTAATGTAGGTCTGATATACCCAGTCCGCCTGCGACGCGGCGATCACCGACTTGCCATACGCAGCCTCCGCATCGCGCACGAAAGCATCGGCGCTTTGCGAGGAGGAGGAGGAGGAGGAGGAGGAGGAGGAGGAGGAGGAGGAGGAGTCATCTTCGGCTAAGACGGGTGTGGCGAGAAGCGCAACCGCGAGAGCGGCGAATGATGCGAAGTTTCGCAAGGGATCAACCTCTTGTCATGGCCAAGGGGCACAGGCTGACCTGCCCTCGCCGCCCGGTCAAGCGGGGATCTCAGGCGGTAAGAAATTCCACAATGGCCTCGCCAAGCTGGCGCTGCGTAACCGAAGACATATGCGTGCCTGGAACCTCCACATAGCGCGCATCGGGCAGCACCTCGGCCAACGCGGGGGCAGAGCCATTGTCGCGATCGTCCGCACCGCACACGACCAGCGTCGGCATCGTGATCCTCGCCAGCGCCTCCTTCGACGTATCATCGACCGAAGCAAGCAGCAGGCGCGCCGCCACGCGATCGATCTTCATCGTCTTCATGAACTGCTGAACGAAGTATTCGGGATCGCCGCGCCGGATTTCGTCGAAGCGATCGATCGTCCCGACGAACGCAGCACTGCGCCGCGCCCAGTTGCCGAGCCCCTCCAGCCCCATGCCGCCCAGCACGAGACGACGCGGCGTCAACCCCGCCAGCACCGCGCGGACCGATGTACGTGCGCCGAGCGAGAAACCGCCAAGGTCGTAATCCTTCAGATCCAGCCCAGCGACGAGCGCCAGCGCATCCTTGACGAGAACATCCTCGGGATAAGCCGCGGGATCATGCGAAGCGTCGCTTTGCCCATGCGCTCGCAGGTCAGGCATGACGACCTCGAACCCGGCTTCGACCAGTCTCGCGGCGTGGCCGTACTTGATCCAGTTCACCTCGGCACTGGAAAACAGTCCATGCAACAGCAGGACGGGCCGGCCCTCTCCCATGCGATGCACTGCAAGGCGCGCACCGCCATGCCCGGCGATGAAACTGGTCTCGATATCGCTCATGCCCGCTTCTCTTGCCGCATGATCGCGACAAGTCCACCCTTTGGATCAATTAGGCGGCTCAAGCCCAGCTTCACGCCAAAGATGCACAACACCCTCGCTCTCCGCCGTCGTCACGCGGGGCAACTTCGAAGTGTCGAGCCAGGCTTCGTGCATGCCCTCGGCACCCGAATGACTGGTCGGGACGAAATGCGACGGATCATCGAAGCTGCCAACCGTCAGATCCATGCTGTCGCTCTTGAAGAACGCAAAACCGAGCGGTGTGCCGCAGTGCGAGCAGAAGGGGCGATGCGCAATGGGCGAGCTATCGTACCAGTCAGGCCCGGAACGCCAATCCACCGCCTTCTTGGGTAGAAACACAAAGGACGCAGCGAAACCTCCGGTCGCTTTTTGGCACATGCGACAATGGCAGAGGTAAGCGTCGTCCGTCTCCACCTGTGCGGTGTAGCGCACCCGGCCGCACTGGCAGCCTCCAGTCAGCGTCCTGCTCATTGCCGGAAGATAGTATGCACCGGCTATCGGATCGAAGCGAATGCGTTGGCGCGACGAAAGGTCGCGATGAGCGGAACAACACTGCCGGCTTCAAGCGTGAAAGAAAAAAGCCCAACCACCGCAAGGGCGATCGGGTTCTTTTCCATGCTCAAGCGCGGCGAGCCTCAGCCCTTCTTCAGGTGCCTGCGGCCCAAAAGCTCGGCGATCTGCACCGCGTTCAGTGCGGCGCCCTTACGCAGGTTGTCCGAGACGCACCACAATGCGATGCCGTTCTCGACAGTGGAATCGTCGCGCACGCGACTGACATACGTCGCGCTGTCCCCCACACATTCGATCGGCGTCACGTATCCGCCGTCCTCCCGCTTGTCGACGAGCATCACGCCGGGTGCCTCGCGCAGGATGTCCTGCGCCTGCTCGGCCGAAAGCTCTTTCTCGAACTCCAGGTTGATCGACTCGGAATGGCCGACGAAGACCGGCACGCGCACGCAAGTAGCGACCACCTTGATCTTCGGATCGAGAATCTTCTTGGTCTCGACGACCATCTTCCATTCTTCCTTGGTCGATCCATCGTCCAGGAAAACGTCGATGTGCGGGATCACGTTGAACGCGATCTGCTTCGGGTACTTCTTCGGTTCCACCGGATCGCCGACGAAGATCGCGCGGCTCTGTTCGAACAGTTCGTCCATGCCCGCCTTGCCCGAACCCGACGTCGACTGATAAGTCGAAACCACCACGCGCGTGATCTTCGCCGCATCGTGCAGCGGCTTCAGCGCTACAACCATCTGCGCGGTCGAGCAGTTCGGGTTGGCGATGATGTTCTTCGCCGTGTAGCCGTCGATCGCATCGGGATTCACCTCGGGCACGATCAGCGGCACGTCCGGGTCCATGCGGTAGAGCGAGCTGTTGTCGATGACGATGCAACCGGCGGCCGCCGCCTTGGGCGCATAAATCTTGGTCGGCTCCGAACCGGCGGCAAAGAGCGCGATATCCCAGCCGGCGAAGTCGAAATGCTCGATATTTTTCACCTTGAGCATCCGGCCGGAATCGCCGAATTCGATCTCGGTGCCGGTTGAACGCGAGCTCGCCACGGCGGCGATCTCGTCGCAGGGGAACTCCCGCTCGGCAAGGATGTTCAGCATTTCGCGGCCGACATTGCCGGTCGCACCGACCACGACTACCCGATAACCCATGTCACTTGATCCCTATAGGAAAAGGCCGGTCTCCGCATTCAGGGAGCCGGCCTTTTCGGTCTGTCTACAAGACTGAATGTTCGCTCAGTCTCCGCTCAGCCCTGGCCAGCTTCGCCGGTCTTAATCGTCGTTTTGCGCTCGGCGATACGCGCGCGTTTACCAGTGCGACCACGCAGATAGTAAAGCTTCGCACGACGGACGACACCCTTGCGGACGACGGTAATGCTGTCGATGTTCGGCGAATAAAGCGGGAAGACGCGCTCGACGCCCTCGCCGAACGAGATCTTGCGTACGGTGAAGTTGGAGCCGATGCCCTTGTTCGAGCGCGCGATGCATACGCCTTCGTAGTTCTGCACGCGGCTACGCTCACCTTCGACGACCTTCACGCCGATGCGCAGCGTGTCGCCGGGGCGGAATTCCGGAACGTCCTTGGCGGCCTTGGCGATTTCCTCGGCCTCGATCTGCTGAATCAGGTTCACTTGCCCTGGTCCCTATCTTCATGCTGCGCGCCAGAGGCAGACTGGACCCGAGCGCCGGTGTGGCGCTCCCAAAGATCCGGCCTGCGTGACCGAGTATCGACCTCCGCCTGGTGTTTCCGCCAAGCCGCGATCTTCGCATGATCCCCCGATCGCAGCACTTCAGGGATCGTGCGCCCCTCCCATTCGACAGGGCGGGTGTAGTGCGGATACTCAAGGAGGCCGTTTTCGAACGATTCCTCAGCACCGCTGGAAGCCGCGCCCATTACGCCGGGAAGCAGGCGAATGCAAGCGTCGAGAAGCATCAACGCAGCAGGCTCTCCACCTGACAGCACGATGTCGCCGATCGAGACTTCCTCTATGTCGCGAGCCGCGAAAATCCGTTCGTCAAAACCTTCGAAACGGCCGCAGAGCACCGTCACGCCCGGTCCCGCCGCAAGCTCGCGCACGCGCGCCTGCGTCAGCGACCTGCCGCGCGGCGTCATCGCGATGACCGGACAATCGGGATGTAATGTCCGCGCATGATCGATCGCGGCGGATAGGACATCTACCCGCAACACCATACCGGCACCGCCACCGGCCGGCGTGTCGTCGACCGTGCGATGCTTGTCGATCGCGAAATTCCTGATCTGCACGGCGTCAAGCGACCACTTGCCCTCTTCGCGCGCACGGCCGGCAAGCGATACTCCCAGCGGGCCGGGGAACATCTCCGGATAAAGGGTGAGAACGGTAGCCGCAAAAGTCACTCAAATCGTCCAGTTCTCTACTTTAAGACCGGGCACGTCCGCGAAATCGGCTTCGTTATTGGTAATGATAGTCGCCCCGATGCTGAGCGCATGAGCTGCAAGCAACCGGTCGAAACGTGCCCGCTTGAAAGGCAGCTTCGCATATTCTCGCGCGGCCGCCTCATCGAAAACAGCCAATGGGATTGCCGCCACGAATGCTTCCAGCACCGCCGCCGGCGGCGGCTTGCCGACATAAGTGCCGTAAACGACCTCGGCATAACTGATAACTGAAATCGCTATCTCGCCCTCTTCGCAATCGGCGATCCGATTTTTCAAGCGTTCGTTGCCGGCATCCATTGCATATACTGCGGAATTGGCATCGATCAGGTATCGCGTCACGCGAGGCCTGCCGCCTTGCGAGCTGCAACTGCGCCAGGCCGTTCCTCGAAGTCTTCGCGCGGCGCCAAACGGATACCTGGCGCCTTGCCAGCGAATCCGCTGATATCGATCTTCCGTCTGGATTGTTCCATGGGCTCGGCAAGAAAACCTTGAGGCATTTCGCGCAGGACCATCTCGGAACCTTCCTCCAGCCCTAGCGCCTTCGGCAAGCGAAGCGCCAGCGAATTGCCCGATTTAAAAACCTTCGCCCTGTATTCCTTGGCCATGGCAGCCTCCGTATATACATAATGTATATACTATTCCGCGTAAGCAGCGTCAATCACAAGCCCCCGCAGATCACTCCACTCCGGAACCGCTTCCTCACGCATGGGCACCATGAAACGCTTGCCGTTTGGGCGCTCGATTTCCAGCACGTCGCCAGCGCCGTAGTTCTCTACCGCAATACAGGTGCCCAGCGCCTCGCCGGTGGTGGAAACCGCCGGCAGACCGATCAGATCGGCATGGTAGTATTCGCCCTCCGCCAAGGGCGGCAAGGCCGAACGGGGAATCGTGAGCGCGGTGCCCCGCAGCTTTTCAGCGAAGGTGCGATCGGCCACTTCGGCGAAGCGGGCGATGGCGCCGCCTTTGCCGTCATCCTTGAGCTTTTCCAGCGTCAGGGCGGAATCGTTGAAGGCGCGGTAACGCTTGAGCGCCCCCACGCCTTCACCGAACAGCTTGAGGCGGACCTCGCCCGTCACGCCATGCGCGCCAATGATGACGGCCAGCGTGACAGGACGATCTACCGGCAAGGGAATCAGCCCTCGGCCTGCTCTTCGCTGGCGGCTTCCTCAGCAGCCGGAGCTTCATCGGCAGCTGCCTCTTCAGCGGCAGGCGCCTCCTCGACAGCAGCTTCCTCGACGGGAGCTTCAGCAGCAGCCTTCGCGGCCTCTTCGGCCTCGCGCAGCTTCTCGGCCTTCTCCTCGGCGCGATCCTTGGCCTTCTTGCCGGGCTCTGCCTTTTGCGGGTTGTTGGTCGCCGCGCGCTCCTTGATGCCGGCCTTGTCGAGCAGGCGGGCAACGCGGTCGGTCGGCTGCGCGCCAACGCCGATCCAGTAGCGGACACGGTCTTCGGTCAGGCGTACGCGGTTGGCGTCGTCCTTGGCGAGCAGCGGGTTATAGGTACCGACCTGCTCAAGGTACTTGCCATCGCGCGGTGCGCGGCTGTTGGCCACGACGATCTTGTAATAGGGGCGCTTCTTTGAGCCACCACGGGATAAGCGCAGGGAAACGGACATGGACTTCTACCTTTCGTTGAATTGATTACGATTATTTCTTGAGAAACTGAGAAAGATCGGGAGCGCCACCGCCGAGACCGGGCAAGCCGCCGGCCCCGCCGCCCAGACCCGGCATGGCGGCGCCGAGCCCACCCTTGCCGAACAGCGCGCCAAGGCCCTTGATGCCGCCCATCTTCTTGATCTGCTTCATCGCCTTCGACATCTCGAGGTGCATTTTCAGCAGCTTGTTGACGTCCTGCACCTGAGTGCCGGAGCCATTAGCCACGCGGATCTTGCGCTTGGCGTTGAGGAGTTCCGGTTTCGCGCGCTCCTTCGGCGTCATCGAACCGATGATGGCGTCCATGCGCAACAGCACGCGGTCATCCATGCCCGACGCGGCCATCGCGGCCTTGGCCTTCTTCATGCCTGGCATCATCCCGGCAAGCATGCCGAGGCCGCCCATGTTCTGCATCTGTTTTAGCTGCATGCGCAGATCGTTCATGTCGAACTGCCCCTTGGCCATGCGCTCGGCCATGCGCTCGGCCTCTTCCGCCTCGATCGTCGCGGCCGCCTTCTCGACGATCGAGACGATGTCGCCCATGCCGAGGATGCGGCCGGCAACGCGGCTCGGGTGGAAAGGCTCGATCGCGTCAAGCTTCTCGCCTGTACCCGCGAACTTGATCGGCTTGCCGGTAACGGCGCGCATCGAGAGCGCCGCGCCGCCGCGCGCATCGCCGTCCATGCGCGTCAGCACGACACCCGTAAGATCGACCTGCCCGGCAAAGCTCTGCGCAACGTTCACCGCGTCCTGGCCGGTCAGCGAATCGACAACGAGCAGCGTTTCCTTGGGCGACGAGATCGCGGCAACCGCCTTCATCTCGTCCATGAGCTGTTGATCGACGTGGAGACGGCCTGCGGTATCGAGCAACAGGACATCGACCGCCTGCAGCTTCGCTGACTGCAAAGCGCGCGTGGCGATATCGACCGGGGCCTGACCTGCGATAATCGGCAGGGTTGCGACGCCGACCTGCTCACCGAGCACCGCAAGCTGCTCCTGCGCGGCAGGGCGGTTGACGTCGAGCGACGCCATCATGGCCTTCTTGCCGTGCTTTTCCTTAAGCAGCTTGGCGAGCTTGGCGGTGGTGGTCGTCTTGCCCGAACCCTGAAGGCCGACCATCATGATCACGACCGGCGGCGTCGCCACCAGATCGAGGCCGGGAACATCGGCACCGCCGAGCATCTCCACGAGCGCGTCGTTGACGACCTTGACGACTTGCTGACCGGGCGTGACCGACTTCAGCACCGCCTGGCCGACGGCCTTTTCGGTTACATCATCAATGAAGCGGCGAACGACCGGAAGCGCGACGTCAGCCTCGAGCAACGCGATTCGCACTTCGCGCATCGCATCGCGGACGTCCTGTTCCTTCAGCGCACCACGCCCGCGCAGCTTCTCGAAGACGCCGCCAAGCCGGTCTGACAGACTATCGAACATGGGTCCGCTTACTCCAAAAACGCCGAAAACGCCGGCGGACGAAACCTCGTCGGCCAGCGTGGTCGCTGTTCACCCCCGCAGCCTTGCAACTGCGGGATCTGGTGAGATTTGATTCAAACCGGATCGTATTACCCGGCGTGTACCAAATCTCGCCACATATGGAATGGAATGGTGGAGCCTAGCGGGATCGAACCGCTGACCTCCTGCATGCCATGCAGGCGCTCTCCCAGCTGAGCTAAGGCCCCGTTCCATTCGATTTGGCCCACCCTGGGAGGCTGGCCAGCCCGAGCCATCTGGCCGGGAGCGCCCCTCTAGTGGGGCTCACCGGCCTTGGCAAGGGGGTTATTTCGTTCCGCGCCGAAGCGCGGAACAGCTCAATTCTCGTGATCGTCGTCGTCGTGGCCGGAAACGCCCAGATCGTCATCACCACCCAGATCGACGTCATTGTCGGGCGAATCGCCGTCCTCGTCGATGTCCAGATCCTCGTCAGCCAAATCGGCATCCGGCGCGTCTTGCACCTTTTCCTTCTGGAGCTGTTCATAGGGGATCGGCTGCTTCGACTTCAGCACCGGCTCGGGGTGCCAGGCATAGCCGCATTCGATGCAGGTGACCGGGTCATCCTTGCCCAGATCATAAAAGCGAGTGCCGCATTTCGGGCAGCCATGCTTGGCGCCCCATTCAGGCTTGGCCATAGTTATCCTCAGTTAACGCCCGCCACCATGAGGCCGGCGAGCGGAAATCCAGTGTTGATGGGTAAAACGCGGTGCGGAATCAAGCACCGAACCCCCATTAGGGCGCGCGCCTTGCCATAGCCCGCCGCCGCTGTCAAAAGCCGCGCGTTTTCCAACCGCCTCCGATAAAAGGGCCGTTCGTGACCGTTGCCGATCCTTCCCAGATGCGTCCGCGCCGCTTCCTGCCCACCGGGCCGCTGAAGGGCCGCATTCGCGTGCCTGGCGACAAGTCGATCAGCCACCGCGCAATCATGCTCTCCTCGCTGGCCGTGGGCGAAAGCCGCGTGACCGGCCTGCTCGAGGGCGAGGACGTGCTGGCAACCGCCGCCGCGATGCGCGCCATGGGCGCCGATGTCCGTCGTGTCGGAGAAGGCGAATGGCGCATTCACGGCGTCGGCGTCGGCAGCCTGCTGCAGCCGCAGACCGCGCTCGACATGGGCAATAGCGGCACCTCCACCCGTCTCTTGATGGGTCTTGTCGCCAGCCATCCGATCACGGCCACGTTCATAGGCGACGCCAGCCTTTCGAAGCGGCCGATGAAGCGCGTGATCGACCCGCTGTCCCTGATGGGCGCCGATATCACCGCGAGCCCCGGCGAGCGCCTGCCCCTGATGCTGCGCGGCGCTTCGCCAGCGGTGCCGATCGCCTATCGCCTGCCGGTGGCCTCAGCGCAGGTAAAAAGCGCGGTGCTGCTAGCCGGGCTGAATACCCCCGGCATCACCCGCGTGATCGAACCGGTTCCGACCCGCGATCATTCCGAACGCATGCTCAAAGGCTTCGGCGCCGATCTGACCGTGCAAGTCGAAACGGACGGCACGCGGATCATCGAAATTCGCGGCGAAGCAGAGCTTGCCCCCCAGATCATAGACGTTCCCGGAGATCCCTCTTCCGCGGCTTTCTTCATCGTCGCCGCTCTGGTGGTGCCGGGCAGCGAGTTGACGATCGAGAACGTCGGCCTGAACCCGACACGCGCCGGCATCGTAGAGGTACTGCGCCAGATGGGCGGCCGGATAGAGGAAATGAACCCGCGCGAAATCGGCGGGGAACCGGTCGCCGACCTCGTCGTGCGTCACTCGCCACTCAAGGGCATAGAGATCGATCCAACCATCGCGCCAAGCATGATCGACGAGTTCCCCGCCCTGTTCGTGGCCGCCTCGCTCGCCGAGGGGCGCACCGTCACCTCCGGCCTCGACGAGCTGCGCGTCAAGGAATCGGATCGCCTCTCGGTAATGGCCGACGCGCTTTCATCGGCAGGCGCACACGTAACCGAACAGGAAGACGGCCTCATCATCGAAGGCAGCGGCGGCGTACCGCTGCGGGGTAGCGCCGATCAGCCGATCTCCACGTATCTCGACCACCGCATCGCCATGAGCATGGCGATCGCCGGCCTTGCCAGCCGTGGCGGCGTGGAAATCGATGACACCCGGCCGATCGCCACCAGCTTTCCCATATTCGAGACGTTGCTGGACGGGCTTTCACAGTGATCTCGGCAACCACAGCCAATCTCGTCGGCTTCGCGGGGATGGCCTGCATCATCTTCGCCTATGCCTATATGACGGGCAAGGCGAAACCGAACCCTTTCATCCAGCATGGCGTGAACCTTGCTGGCGCGGCGCTGCTGACGGTATCGCTGATGGTCAACATGAACCCGCCATCGCTGGTTCTGGAAGGCTTCTGGGCGGCAATCGCGATTTGGGGACTGGTCAAGGCCTTCCGCGCAAAGGGGAAAAGCGCATGATAATTGCCGTCGACGGGCCGACCGCATCGGGCAAAGGCACGATCGCGCGCGCGCTGGCCGAGCATTTCCACCTGCCGCATCTCGACACCGGACTGCTCTATCGCGCGGTCGGACGACAAGTCGCGCTGAATCGCGGCGATCCGGACAGCGAGGCGGACGCCATCATCGCCTGCGCTTTTACGCAGGACTTGCTGGAAGAGCCCGAACTGCGCTCGGAAATGACCGGCGGTCTCGCCAGCCGGGTCTCGGTCCATGCCGGGGTGCGCAAGGCGCTCTACGAACGTCAGCGCGCCTTCGCCACCCAGCCCGGCGGCGCAGTATTGGACGGGCGCGACATCGGTACGGTCATCGCCCCGGAAGCACCGATCAAGCTCTTTGTCACCGCCAGCGTAGGCACACGCGCCAAGCGGCGCTTCCTGGAAATGCAGGAAGCCGGCCACGCGATCACGCTCAACGAAATCTGCGCGGATCTTGCCGCGCGCGACGAACGCGACCGCAAACGCAAGGAAGCCCCCTTGCGCACCGCCGAAGATGCGATCGTGCTGGATACGTCGGATATGGACCGCGACGCAGCCGTCGCCGAAGCGATCAGGCTGGTAGAAGAGTGGCTCAGGCAGCCGCGCTGATCTCGTCATCCGGCCGCATTTCCGGCGCGGCGTGATAGACGCAGGTCTCGCCAAGCCCCTTCAGCATCTCCGAATGCGGCGGACCGAACACTTCGCGTTCTTTCGCGCGCAACCAGGTGCTTTCGGAAATGGCGATGCCGTTGACCGGCGCGGTGCTTTCCACACGGGCGGCGATGTTCACCGTCTCGCCCCAGTAATCATAGGCCATGCGCGTCGCGCCGATCACGCCGCCCACTACCGGACCGCTGTGAATGCCGATCCGCAGGCCCACTTCTACTCCGGCGATGCGCGACAGCTCGCCAACCCCGGCCAGCACTTCGCGTGCAAAGGCGATGGCGGCATCGGCGCTGTTGCCGGCCGGCACGTTAGCCCCGGCGATGGCAAGATAGGCGTCGCCGATGGTCTTCACCTTTTCCACCCCATGCTCGGCGGCGCAGCGGTCCGCATGGTTGAAAAAGGCGTTCAGCAGTTCCACCAGGTGGCCGGGTGACACACGCTTGGCGATCTGAGTGAAGCCCACCATGTCGATGAAGATCACGCTGGCGTCGGCATAGGCATCGGCGACCATGCGCCCATCGCGGATGCGCTCCACCGCCGCGCGCGGCAGGATGTTGTAGACGAGCGCCTCGTTCTTCGCGCGCTCCGCCTCCAGCGCCTCGGTGAGCGCGAATGCGCCCCGGCTCGAGCGATCGATGGCGAAGTTGATCGCCAGCATGATGATCGCGCCGCTGCCATAGGAAAGCAGGGCATACCACAACCCCGCGCTGTTGCTCTGCACGGGGATCACCGTGGCGAGGAATACGACGAGATCGAGAACCAGCCATAACAGGAACAGGCGGGATCGCCCCGCCAGCGCCACGGCGGCGAAAGCGCTTACGGACAGGCGGTTTATAACGCCCACCGCATGCATCTCCTCCTGCATGTCGATCAACTCGTCGAACAGGATCAGGTTGATATGACCGACAAGGAACACGATCGCGAGCAGGGCGGCAAAGTCTATGGCGGGCTGCATCACGTATTTCGGCCAGAATGTGATGGCGATGTAGCCGCCGGAGATCAGCAGCGTGCACCCCACCAGAACCGCCAGCCGGGCCGTGTCCTGCGCATTGATCAGATAGGGATTGGCGATCGAGTAGGCCAGCGCGACGAGCATGAACAGCACGCCGTAGAGGCGCACGAACGGCAGGCGAAGCGTTCGCGCGGTTTCCTGAAACCGCGCTTCCACCACCGAATCGGCGAACCTGCCCTGATGCCTCGTCTGCATTGCCTGCCCCCTGCCTTGCAGCGGAGAAATAACGGCAAAGCCTTACCTTTGGGTTGAAGCGGATGCTGGACGGCTGGCGGAAACTTCGGACGTTTCCTGCGCGAAGCCTTCGATGTGCAGATCAGCCGCGTCCAGGGCCCTGGGACTGAGCGATGAGGATATATCCCATTTGTGGGAATGTGATGTGATCGAGGCTGGGAGCGAGGCCGCATGCGCCTGGTGGGATGCGTTCGCCGTCGATGGCGGCGTCGCCCTTGCGCGGGATGACGAGGAGGGGCCGTTCGCCATAGCGCGCGGCGACGTCCTCGCTCGGCAGGCCGGTGATCTGATCGAGGCGGAACAGCGGACCTTCGACCAGCGTGAAGCCATGGTCGGGCACGCTCCGGCGCAGTTCCGCCGGATAGGGACGTCCCTGCGCGACGGCTATGCCCTCATCGAGATGCAGCTCGCGCGGTCGGCCGTAGTCGTAGAGGCGATAGGTGATGTCGCTGTTCTGCTGCACCTCGATCAGGCTCACCCCCGCGCCGATCGCGTGGACCGTGCCCGCCGGGATGTAGAAGAAATCCCCCGGCTTCACCGCATGCCACTGCATCAGTTGCTCGATACTGCCGTCGAGCGCCGCCGCGCGCATCGCTTCGCCGGAAACCGGCTCCCGAAAACCGATGCCAAGCCTGGCGCCAGGCTCCGCATCGACGATCAGCCAGCACTCCTCCTTGCCTTGCCTGCCCAGTCCCCACGCCATCGTCTCCGCGTCCGACGGATGGACCTGCACCGACAGCGCCTCGCTGGTGAAGATGTACTTCACCAGCAGGTCCGGCAGAAGCGTCGGTGACTCGAACCATATCTCGCCGATGCGCCGCCCCTCCGGCGCCTGGAACGGCGCGGGAAGCACCTCCCTGCCCCAGGGCTTCTCCACTTCCCGGATCGGCAGCAGCGCGCTCACTGGTTCACCGCTCCTCCCAGCTTGCCGACCTTCTGCGCACCCGCCGCCGTGGTGACGAGCACGTCGTCGCCATCGATCACGACGATCACGTCCTCCAGCCCGATCACCGAGACGCGCGGGCCATCGCTGTCGACCAGTACATTGCGGCAATCGACCAGTTCGACGTCACCAGTGACCGAGTTGCCCGCCTCGTCGCAGGCGCGGGCGGCATGCAGCGCCTGCCAGTTGCCGATATCCGACCAGGCCATGTCGGCCGCCACCATCGCGGCGCGCGTGGTGTTCTCCATCACCGCATAGTCGACCGATTCCCCCGACACTTGGCCAAAGGCCTCCGGATCGGGATGAAACCGTCGTCCGTCCGCATGTCCTCCCGCCACGGCCCGGCGAACCGCCGCCGCAATAGCCGGACGATGCGCTTCCAGTTCAGCGAGAAAATCCTGCACGCGGAAAGCGAAGATGCCGCCGTTCCACGAATAGCCGCCGTCCGCAAGGAACGCGCGCGCGCGTTCGAGATCCGGCTTTTCCACGAATTGCGCCACCCGCCATGCATCCTCGCCCACCGGCTCGCCACGGCGAAGATAGCCGAAACCGGTCTCGGGAGACTTCGCCTCGATGCCGAAGGATACCAGCCAGCCCTCGTCCGCCAACGCCGCCGCCTTCAGCGCGGCCGAGACGAAGGCCGCACGATCGCCGATATGATGGTCACTCGGGCAAACCAGCATCACCGCATCACCGGGCAGGCGCAGCGCGGCAAGCGCAATCGCCGCCGCCGTATTCCGCGCCGCCGGCTCCACGATCACCTGCGACCCCGGCACGTCGCCAAGCTGCGCCTCGACATGCGGCAGATGCGCCGCGCCCGTCACCACCACAGGCGCCGCAAATCCAGCCTCCCCCGAACAGCGACCCAGCGTCTCCTCAAACAGCGTCGAGGAACCAACCAAAGGCAAAAACGGCTTCGGACACCCCGAACGACTGCGCGGCCACAAACGCGTCCCGCTCCCTCCACACAATACTACTGGATATAGTGCCGACATCATTCACCCTAATGCCTGACAATGGTTAAGGCTCCAACCATTGCCGTTATCTAGGCGCTATTTCATTTCTTGTTTTCGCGCGGGTCGAACCAGCGCTGTTGCCAGCCGTACACCGCCTCCACGGGAACGCCGGTGGAATTTGTCGCGGGACGAAAGCGGAAGCGTTCGGTGGCGAGGCGGCAAGTAATCCTGTCCGCCTCCGGATCCCGGCTCGCGCGGACGACCCGGCAGCCTTTCACGCGGCCGTCGATGCCAATCGTCAGCGCGATGACGACATGATCGCCAAGCCGCAATTCCCGGCTGGCGGGGGGATAATCCCGAGCAGAATTGATCTCTCCCGCGATCTTGACCAAACGCGAACCGCCGCCACCGCCCGTACCACTGCCGCTTGCTCCAGAGCCGGTGCCGTTCCCCTGCCCTCCGACACCGGTGCCCGTGCCGGCATCACGAGCCCCGGAAGTCAGGCCGCTGCCCTGTCCCGCCACGGGCGGGGCCGCCTGCGTGGCGATCACGATCCGGGGCTTTGGAGCGGCAACCGGCTTAGGCACGGATTTCTTTCCCGCTTGCGCCGCCGCTCCTTCGCGTTCGGCAAGAGCAGGACGGGTTTCGGGTCGAGGTGACGGCGGCGGCGTGGTGGTGACGGTGACGACGGTAAAAGCTTGCGTCACGTTGCGCGCGATCCCTTCGCCGATCCGCGGCGCGAAAGCATGGACAAGCGCGATGACCGCCCCGAGATGGAGTAACGCGACCAGCACGATCACTCCCAGATTGGCGCGTTTTTTCCGGACGATATCAGGCCGCGTCATCGGCGCGATATGGCATCGCACCTCGCGATCGGCAATCGCAACGCGTGAACCGCGTTTGACAGAGACGCGCGCATCGGGCCATCAGTCCGCCCGATCAGAGACCGAGGGAGAGAAGGGAATGGCGGATATCGCCCCGATCCAGTGCGAACATCAGGGCCTGGTCCTGAACGGCATCATGGGAGCTCCTTCCGGTCCCGGGCCGCATCCCGCCGTTCTCGTGATGCACAACGCCATGGGGCTGGGAAAGCCGGTACACAACGCTGTCCGGCGGCTGGTCTCACTCGGCTACCTCGCCGTCGGCACCGACATGTACGGCCCCGGTCGTCAACTGACGGACGAGGAAGTTCGCGAACATATCACGCCGCTCCACGGCAACCCCTCGATCTTGCGGGATCGCATAGTCCGCTGGTTCGACACCGTCGCCGCCCGACCCGATGTCGATACCGACCGCATCGGCGCGATCGGCTACTGCTTCGGCGGGCAATGCGTGCTGGAACTGGCGCGCAGCGGCGCGGATGCGAAAGCTGTCGTCAGCTATCACGGCCTGCTGGGCACCCATGCCCGCGCGGAGCCGGGCACGGTCAAGGGTGAGGTCGCGGTCTATTGCGGCGGACGCGATCCATGGGCTCCTCCGACGGACATCGAGGCGCTGCGCCGGGAACTGACCGACGCCGAAGCACGGCACCAGATCACCGTCTTCGCCGAGGCACAGCACGCCTTTACCGACCCTGACGGCCACGAACTGGGCCGCGATGGCCTCGCCTACCACCCCATCGCCGACAAGGTATCCTGGGCGGGCACCGTCGCTCTGCTGGAGGCGGTGCTGAAGGGCTGATCGGAGCCCTAAGCGATCCCGAGCAGCTTGTGGCTGTCGTGCCGCGTCACCGCCTTGCCCAGGCGATCGACGAACTGGTTGATGATCTGCGGATCGACCCTGCGCGTTATCGCCCACATGAAATAGCCGTAGAGCACCGCCTCGCGATATTGCAGCCAGGCCTCTTCCCGATCAGGCATGGAGACGCCGAAGCCGCGCATCACGTTTAGATAGTGATCGAGCAGGTTCCGCTCTTCCTTTTCGGCGAGATCGGTCGGCAGCACCGCGCCGAGATGGTAGGCGACGTCGATCGCCCATCCCGCAGCCTGCAGCACTTGCCAATCGATCAGGCCCGGACCGTCCGCCGTGGTGAAGGAATTACCGGCATGGGTATCGCCATGCACGAGGAACTGCGGCCGCTTGCCGTCCCGTTCCGCCAAGGACTTCATCGCCGCTATCAGACGGCCGGCATCGAGAACCGGCCTGGACAGATTGATCCCGCGAGGACCGTCGAGCAGTTCCTGCAGCACGGGCTGCGGCGTATAGGTAGACTGCGCGAGGTCGGGCAATCGTGGCCGGATCTCCGGTGAAGTCTTCAGAAGGTCGCTGCCGAGATGAAGCCCGGCGATCTGTTCGAGCGTGGCGGCCGCCTGATCGGCGGTAAACGGCTCCAATGCGGAATTGAACTTCGCCCCGCTCGCGATCAGGTCGCGCATGATGATGATGCCCTGCGTTTCCGCGCGATCGACCACGGACACCACGCATTCAGGCACGCGGACATTCAGCCGGGGGGCGAGCTTGTAGTAGAAGTCGCCTTCGCGCACGCATGTCGCGCCGCCCTTTTTCGTCCGCTCGTCGACGTCGAGAAGCCCCTTCAGGCAGAAGGCATGGCGTTCGGGAGAACCATCGAAAGTCACGGCAAAGCGGATCTTGGTGGCGATGGTGCGGAGGGTTTCGGTCTGTTCGACCGATGTCACCCTGGCGCCGCCGCTGACCGATGCCAGCGCCTCGGTCAACCAGGCCGGATCCAACGCCTCCCCGACGGTTACGGGAACACGGATTTCCAGTTCGGTCGTGCCCGGCCTGTCTGCAACTTCCTTCGACATCGCTTCCCTCTCTTCTCAAATCGCTGACGCTATATTGCTCAATTCGCGATTTCGGTCCATGCTTCGCAATAGAGAATTTCAACCGGTCCGGCAGGTCGAACATACCAGCCACGAGAGGAAGACATGGGCAAGCCGCTGGAAGGCATAAAGATCGTCGAAGTCGCCATGTGGGCCTTCGTGCCGGCATGCGGCGGCATGCTGGCGGATCTGGGCGCGGACGTCATCAAGGTGGAACCACCTGAGGGAGACCCCCTGCGCGGGCTGAAAATCGGCGCCTTCGCCAACAACAGCGGCCGGCAGATCGATTACTCATGGGAATCCTACAATCGCGGCAAGCGTTCGATCACGCTCGATCTCAAACTGGAAGCCGGCCGCCAGGCTCTGATGAAACTGCTGGAGGATGCGGACGTCTTCCTCACCAACCTGCTGCCGCCGGCGCGGAAAAAGCTCGGCATCGATGCCGACACCATTCGAAGCGCGTTTCCGGACATCATCTATGCCACGGGCAGCGGCACCGGCCAGCTCGGTCCGGATCATGACAAGGGCGGCTTCGACGCGATCAGTTTCTGGGCGCGCGGAGGCATTGCCGCTTCCCTGACCGAGCCTGACGCGGAAGCGCCCGCAGGCCCGCCCGGCCCGGCCTTCGGCGACACCCTGTCAGGCTCGATGCTGGCGGGCGCAATCTGCGCCGCCATCGCCAAGCGCGCAATGACCGGAGAGCCTTCGGAAGTCGATGTCTCGCTGCTTGGCACCGCCATGTGGTCGATGCAGCGCCTGATCTGCCAGTCGACTGCCGACGGCGTCCAGAGCTATCCGCGCCCGGCCGCGAACCGGCCAAACAACGTGCTGGTGAAGGCCTATCGCACCAGCGACGGCCGCTTCGTCCAACTCAACATGCTGCAGGCGGATCGCTATTGGCCAGGGTTCTGCGAAGCGGCCGGATGCGACGATCTGCGCAACGATCCACACTTCGCCGATGCGGCGACCCGCCAGCAGAACGTCGAGTATTGCGTGGAGAAACTGCGCGCCCTCTTCGCCACCCGCACCCTGGCCGAATGGCGCGATATCCTGTCGCGCCAGCGGGGCCAGTGGGACGTGGTGCAAAACGTCGGCGAGATTCACGCCGATCCGCAAGTGCGGGCGAACGCATACCTCCAAGCCGTAGATTACGGCGACGGCAGCACCATTCCGATGGTCAGCGTCCCCATCCAGTTCGACAGGGCGACGCTGCCTTCCAGACGATCTCCCGCGCTGGGGGCGGACAGCGACGCCATCCTTTCCGCCCTCGGATACGACGAAGACGCCATCATCGACCTCAAGGTCCAGGGCGTCGTGTACTAGTGTGTGCCTTGACACATATTCATAATCACGATATAGAATTCGTAATATAGAATAATGTTAGAGGAGATTGGGAGATGAGCGAAGCCGATCCGGCCATCCGGTCGAACGCCGCCACCGAATGGCGCCTCGGTCCCATCGTCGATGCGGACGCGCACGTCGAACCGCCCCACGACATGTGGAAGGACTATCTCCCGGCGAATGTCCGCCACCTTGCGCCGCGCATCGAACATGGCGAAGACTGCGACTGGATCGTGTTCGAGGAAGGCCGCCGTCCGGTCGTCCTCATCAGCAACCAGGCCGGCCGTACTGGCGAGACCTTCAAGATGCAGGGCCGCATTTCCGACATGCGCGCCGTGTGGGAGCCGGCCACGCGCATGGCCGACATGGACGCCGACGGCATCGACGCCGCGATCCTGTTCGGCGGCGGCCCTCTCGGCACGTTCAACAACGACCTCTATATCGCCAGCTACGAGGCCTACAGCCGCTGGGTCATGGACTTCTGCTCGGTCGCGCCGAAACGGCTGATCCCGGTCGCCTATGTGCCGATGCGCGACATCGATGAAACGATCGAGCACGTGAACCGGGTGGCCAGGATGGGCTTCAAGACCATCAACCTGCCGGCCTTCCCGCAGAATCCCGATGGCTGGAGCACATCGTCGAAGGTCGCAGCGCTCAAGGAAGGCCAGGTTTCGGCGCTCACCGGCGATCCCAGGGGCAAGCTGCAATACAGCCAGCCTGAGTTCGACCGGCTCTGGGCGGTCCTGCAGGATCTAAACCTTGTCGTGTCATGGCATCTGGGCGGGCGCGTGCCGCGCTTCCGCGACAAGCAGCATTTCCTTGCCGACATGCCGATGAGCAAGGTCGCAATGGCGGAATCCATCGCCATCATGCTGTTCAGCGGCGTGTTCCAGCGCTTCCCCAATCTCAAGGTGGCGACGATCGAATCCGGTGTGGGCTGGTTCGCCTGGCTGACCGAATACATGGACCGCACCTGGGAAAAGCAACGCTACTGGACCGAGAGCCCGCTCGACCATCCGCCCAGCTATTACATGGAAAACAACGTCTGGGGTTCATTCATCCAGGACCGCACCGGCATCCTCAGCCGCAACCTGCCCGGCGGCAGGAACATCATGTGGTCCTCGGACTATCCGCATTCGGAAACGACCTGGCCCCGTTCGCGCGAGGTCATCCTGCGCGATTTCGAAGGCGTGCCCGACGACGATATCCGCGACATCATCTGCAACAACGCCCGGAAGCTCTACCAGCTCGACTTCTGAGCCGGCTTCCACTCCGATCAGGAAAACCGAAAGCGCCCATGACCGACGTCCTTCTTGCCGACGATCCGCTCTACAAGGAACTCTACGACGTGCGCCGCGAGGCGGAGGTCATAGGCAATTTCATCGATCGGGACGTCATGCCCGAAATCCACGAGCTGCGCGCCAGGGCGCCGGTGCACAAGGGCAAGATCCGGGAGCTGCTCGACCTGCCCGAACACGTTCGCCACATCGGCGCGGCGGGACGCCAGCACTATACCGCGCTGACGTACGACGCCTGCGAGGCCGCTTTCCGCGACCCCAAGCGCTTTTCGTCCAAGATCTCGCATCATCCCAACGAGCTCAACGAGCTTACGATGAACCTGCTGGAGATGGACGGGCCGATGCACCGCGCCTATCGCCGCACCATCCAGCCGCGCTTCCTGATGCCCGAAGCGATCAACTGGTGGCGCCAGAAGACGATCGACACGATCGTCGCGAGGCTGATCGAGCGGCTGAACCAGGGCGATCGCGCCGAACTGAACATCGATTACTGCGCGCGCATCCCGGTCTATACGATCACCACGGCGATCGGCATGGAGGGCGCCGACGCCCTCGTGTTCCGTGACGCCTTCGTGAAGAGCGGCGGCATCGGACGTAGTCCGCCGGAGGTGATCCGCGAGGCATCGGCCACGGTGCAGCGCATGCTCCTGGAACTGATCGCCGACCGCCGCCGCGAACAGCGCGAGGACCTGATCAGCTTCCTGCTCAACGCGCGCCTGCTTATGCCGGGCGAAGAGCCGCGTCCCCTGACCGATCGCGAGATCATGCATGCGGCACGCCTCGTCATGGTTGCAGGCGGCGGCACTTCATGGCGCCAGATGGGCATCACCCTTTTCGCCTTGCTGACGCATCCGGAACAGTTCGAACAGGTCAAGGCGGATCGTTCCCTGATGGACATGGCGATCGAGGAAGCCTTGCGCTGGAATCCCACCGCACCGCTGTTCTACCGCCTGATAGAGGAAGATACCGAGTTCTATGGCGTGCCGATGCAAAAAGGCGGTGTCCTAGAGCTCGCTCTCGGCGCCGCCAACCGCGATCCGTCGCGCTGGGAAGACCCAGATGCGTTCGACATCCATCGCCCGCGCCTGACGCACATGGCTTTCGGTCTCGGCACGCACCGCTGCTTGGGCATGAACGTCGCGCAAGTGGAAATGAGCGTGGGCATCAATGCCCTGCTCGATGCCTTCCCTCGGCTGCGCCTCGATCCCGCGCAGGAGACGCCATTCCTGACAGGCGGCCTGGAACAGCGCGGCGTCTCCGGATTGCCGGTCCTGCTGAAATAGTCATCCCTATTCTCTTATGAGCCAGATTGGGAACGTGGTCCAAAAAATCCCGTTCCATGAGCTTGACATGTAGGAATGTTCTTCATACGTTCCGTTCTGTCAGGTTTCCAGACTGACACACCGCGACGGGTACGGGAGACGCGAAAGGCCTTCGCTTCTCTTGTCTCCCGCAGTGCGGTCGGCGCCCGCGCGGTCCGGAAAGGCCGCCACGGGATGCGGCGGATGGACAGGCCGGTGAATGCCACACCGGCATGGACGAAACCTCGGGGTATGCCCCGACGTAAGGCGGCAAGGCAGCGAGCCCGTCCCGCCAGCGCCCCGCACCTCAGGGTCGTGCCGGACAGCCATGCGTGATGCTGCCGGCCGTTCGCATAACAACTCACACGCATCCACGCCCGTACTGCCGGGCACATACCACAAGCG
>DASWWL010000038.1:0-7928 GCA_036400975.1 Novosphingobium sp.
GTATCTGCGAGGGATCGACATGCTCCTGCAGCAAGAGCCGCAGGACGCGCGAGGAAAGCACCTGCGTCTTGCCCGTGCCCGCCGAGGCGGAGAGCCACACGGTCTCCTCAGGCTCTACCGCCCTCATCTGGTTCCTGTGCAGCGGGTTGACCGAGGAAGCGCCGCTCATGTCTCGATCCCGTTCGACCGTGACTGCCACTCTTCCAGCCGCATGAGCTGATCGTAGTCGTTATAACCGCCGATGTCGGGATTGAGCCGCGCAGTGAAAGGCTCGCTTCCCAGTATCCATTTATCGATCGCATCGTTCAGATAGGCTTCGCTCACCGACAAGAACTCGCTACGCGCAATGCCAGTCTTGCGGCGACCTTCCAGGATCGGTTCCTCCCGATAACCGAAGCCCGTTTCGCTCTTGTCGCTCTTGCCGAGCGACCAGTATTCGAAGATCTCCGGTTGTCCCGAAACGGCCGCGAATGCACCGCGTTTCGCCATGAGCCCGACGAGACCGAGCTGCAACGCGAAGCCTTCCTGCACCATGCGAGCGGAAGGAGGCTGGCCGGTCTTGTAATCGACGATGGCGAGCTGTCCTTCGGGCAAACGATCGATCCGGTCGGCCCGCCCCCGGATGGTGATACCTCGATATGGCAGGTCTCCCCTGACCTCGGTGTCGATGGTGACGCGTCCATCGGTACGCAGGCGCGTCACTTCACCGGCGATCCATTCCAGCGCAGCCAGAAGACGAGGACGCCAGAGACTGCGCATCAGCGGATGCGCGCTCATCGCGTCGAGCACTTCGGCCGCAATCGCCGGAAGCCCGCCTTCAGGCTCACCCGCCTTGTGCCATCTGTCGAGAATCTCGTGCACCGCTTCGCCTTTCCAGGCGGCGCTCGGCTCGGCGTCCAGTGCATCGAGCGCGCGCAGACGCAGGATCGAGCCGGCATAGAACTGGTAGGGATCACTACGCAGCCGATCGAGCCCGGTAACCGAGATATCGACACGACGCTGCTCGGCGCTCGGCGTGGGCTTAGGCTGCGGATAGGCGGGCGCGGGATCGGCGTCATCGATCGCGCGAGCAAGCCTTACCGCCTCCCGCTCCTCATGCTCACCAGCCATCGCCTTGCCGAGCATGGCGCGCACCCGCAGCACGAATCGCGAAGGAATGACCGGCCCACCCTCATCGCGTTGCGCGTGGCTCAGCACCACCTCGGGCGCGCCGAGCGCGGCGGCGAGGTCATGCGCCGAAAGGCCTATGCGGAAATCCGCTCCCGGTACGCCCAAGGCGCGCAGTACGGCGGGCGGCAACAGGGCATCCGGCGCCGGTGAAGCGGGCCAGGTTCCCTCGGTGAGGCCGCCACAGATCACGAGATCGGCCCGGCTCATACGCGCTTCGAGCAAGCCATAGATCGCGACACGCGGATGCCCGCCCCAGGGCGGACGCACCGCGATACGATCCATTGCGTCGCGCAGGACCGGATGCAGCTCGCGCATGTCGAGCATCGTCCCGGCCTCGCGCGCGGCCTCGCGTAATTCCTCGACGAAGGCGGAAAGCGCCCGCCCATCGGGCTGCCCCCATATCTCCTGACCGCAGAGCGCCTCCGCCGCCTGGGCAAGCAAGTCCAGCTGTTCGGCCAGCAACTGCTCCCCCGCTCGCGCGAACAGCGGCGCGAGAACCGCCTCGACTTCGCTCCACCAAGGCGCGAGGCGCTGGCCTGCCACGTCGCGCAAGGGCGCAAGTCCGCTCGCCTTGCGCGGACCACGCAATTCCAGGTCAAAGGCGCGGGCGCTTTCCAACCAGCCCGCCCTGCCCTCGCCGGAGCGAATGCGGGGATGCGTAAGCAGCGCCAGCAAGGGCACCGGCGCCGCATCTTCGGCAATGACTTCCGCAAGTAGCAGGAACAACCGCCCCGCAATGGTTTGCGACAAAGGCTGCCCAGCGGTATCGTCCGCCTCTATCCCCCATCGACGTAAATGGGCGACCACGCGCCCCGCCAGTCCACGATCGGGCGTAACCAGCGCAACACGCTTTCCCGGCACCTCCAGCCCCTGCCGGATCAGGATGGCGATCGCCTGCGCCTCCTCGCCCGGGTGCGACGTCTCCATCAGACGCACGCCGGCAAGGCGGCGCTGGTCCGCCGGCAGATTGACCCAGCCGGCGCTACCCTTCGGAGGCAAGAACAGGTTGGAGATCGCACGGCTGCGCGCCGGCGGTGAGGCACCCATGCCCGCACGGTGCCAATGCTGCACCTCATCGCGGTTGATGCCCATCCGGTTGAGCAGCAGCTTAAGATGATATTGCGGATGCGTAACCGCGTCGCCGGCCCCAAATGCGGGAGCGTCCGGTTCCGCCGGAGCACCGGCGCTGCCCAGCACTTCCCAGATGCCCGCTTCCAACGAGAGGTCGAGGTCAGGCAGGATAACCGCTCCCCGCGGCAATTCGGACACCGTACGCAGCAATCCGGCCAGCGCAGGCGAAGCATTGGTAATACCGGCGGCGACAACGGGATGAGAAGGCGGGGTTTCGGCCCAGCGCTCGGCGGCGCGGCGAAAAAGCATGTTCCGCCGCGCAGGCGCATCCACTTCGCCCCGCGCGTCGAGTTCCGCCCACCAATGCGCCTGAATGGTCAGGAACTCGCGGGTGCTCTCCCGCCAGTGATCCGCCTGTTCGCCGACGATGCCGATCACTCGTTCCGACAGCAGATCACCCGGCACGATATCCTCGGCGAGCAAGCGGTCCATACTACGCCCGATGTCGAAAGCCCGGCGCAACAGTGCGGCACCGGCAACGCCTTCACCCGCTTCCATATCGCGCAGCAATCGCGCCAGACGCAGCCAGCGGCGGGTGGCATCGGCGGCGGGAGGAATGTCCTCTCCGGCGCCCAGCGGATCGAGCAACGCGCCCAGCGTTTCGTCGAGATCGAGATCGCCAACCACGGCAATGCGCGGCAGTAACAGCCCCTCGCCGGAAAGCCGGATAAACGCCTCGGTCACGCCGCGCGCGGCTCGGCGGCTCGGCAGAAGAAGCGTTAGTCTCGCAAGGCCGAAATCGTCTTCGGAATAGCGCGGGATCAGACCGGCCACCAGCGCATCGGCGAAGCCACGGTGCGCGGCGATAGAATAGACTTGCGGAGATGCGCGCTCAGGCACGCGTCAGCGCCGCCTCGGTCGGCGCGATGGCCCAGGGCTCGCCTACCTCGTACCACAGGCCGGTGTGCGAGGTGCCGAACAGCCGTCCTTCCTCGATCGCGCGCTGCCAGAGGACGTTGGTGGAAAACGGCCCCTCCGGCGCATCGCGCAGAAGACGGTGCGAGACGATCTGGATTCCGGTGTAAATGAACGGCGCGATCCGCCCGGCGCGCCGGCGGCTGATCCGTCCATACGGATCGAGATGAAAATCACCCTTGCCGCTGTAATTGCACGCGCGCGGATGCGAGACCACCAGCAACAGCGCATCCATTCGAGCGGGATCCCACGCGGCCGAAAGCTCGCGGAACGCGTCGCGGGGTCCGTCCAGCCAGATATTGTCGCTGTTGAGGCAGAAGAACGGATCGGGCAGCAGCCCTTGCGCCTTCGCCATTCCACCGCCGGTTTCCAGCAGAAGTTCGCGCTCGTCGGAAAGGAGGATCTTCGGCCCCCTCTTGCGCGCCTTGAGATGCGCTTCCAGCGCATCGGCAAGATAGTGGAGGTTGACCACCGCATTCGCGATGCCGGCATCAGCGAGATGGTCCAGACTGTAGTCGATCAACGCCTTGCCGGCCACGCGCACCAGCGGCTTCGGCTGCGTCGCGGTGAGCGGACGCATCCGCTTGCCAAGGCCGGCGGCCATGACCATCGCCGTGTCGCTGGCGAGCCCGGCCTGGCTCATGCCGCGTAGCTTCCGCCGCCCGCCTGCCTCAACCCGGCAGGAATATTGGCGTCGAACCAGCGCGCGACAGGTTCGAGCGCGGGATGCGCGAGATCACGTTCGAGCAGGCCCCATACTCGCGGGATCAGCTCCAGATAGCGCGGCTTGCCGTCGCGCTTCCACAAGCGCACGAAGATGCCGACGATCTTTGCATTCCGCTGCGCACCAAGACGCGCATAATCGGCGTGAAAATCTTGCGCCGCCATCCCGGCGCGCTTCAGATAGTGTTCCAACATCTCGCTCTCCAGCTCGGGAGAAACGTCGCGGCGCGCATCCTGCAGCAGCGATACGAGGTCATAAGCCGGATGACCGACCAGCGCGTCCTGGAAATCGAGCAGCCCCTGCTTCTGGAGGCCGCCCAGCAGCATGATGTTCTCCGCGTGATAGTCGCGCAGCACGGTGACGCCCGGACGTTGGCGCGCCAGAAGGGGCTTCAACGCTTCCTCCCAGGCCGCGACAAAGCCGGCCGCATCGGCATAGAGGTTCTGCGCCGGACAGTACCACTCGATAAAGAGCCGCGCCTCGCGCATGTACTCGACCATGCCGTAATCCAGGAACGGACCGGCAGGCAGCTTGTGCAACGCCACCAGCGCATCGACGGCGGCGCGGTAGACCTCGCGCTCGTCATTCGGCCACTGGTCCAGATAGTCGCGCATCCGGGCGAGGCCGAAATCCTCGAGCAGGACGAGCCCGCGCGGAGCATCTTCGGCAAGGATACGCGGCGCGCGCATGCCATTGGCATCCAGCCACTTCGCGGCCCGCAGAAAGGGAGCAGGATCCTCGTTGGGCGGAGGCGCGTCCATCAGCATCGCCGTAGCGTCCCCCCGGCGGATGCGGAAATAGCGCCTGAACGAGGCGTCGCCCGCCAGCGGTTCGATCTCGGCGGAATTCCAGCCGGCGCGGGAAAGGAAGGCGTCGACGCCCTCGGGCAAGTTCACGGACATGGCATTCGCCCTAGCCAATCCGCCCCGGATTCGACAATGGCGCGCCTGCCGTCGTCCGCAATTTCCAGCGCGATCGAAAGGCAGCCGGGCTCATGCGCGAAGCCGCCCGCCTGCTCAGGCCATTCGGCGATCATGGCGGCGCCGTTCCGGTAATCGGAAAGGCCGATCTCATCGGCCTCGCGCGGGTCCGACAATCGATAGAAATCGGCATGGACCAGCGGCAGACGAACGGCAGGCGGTTCATAAAGCTCGACGATGGCGAAGCTCGGCGAAGGCACTTCGTCCGCATAGCCCAGCCCGGCGATGATCGCGCGGGCCAGCGTCGTCTTGCCCGCGCCCAGCCCGCCCGAAAGCGCAATTACGTCTCCAACGCGCAAGGCTTGCGCGATGGCGCCGCCGAAACGCTCCATCGAGGCGAGATCGGGGAGAGCGACGATCACGGCAGTTCCACGATCGCAGCAGTTCCATGCCCCGGCTCCGAAACGAGCTCCAGCGTCCCGCCATGCGCTTCGATAAGCTGGCGCGCGAGCGGCAGGCCAAGACCCTGACGCCGGTCGATCGTCTTGCCGTCCGAACTGACCTTGAGGCCATCCAGGGCCCGCGCCAGCGCGGCGGGATCCATGCCCGGTCCGTTGTCGGAAATGACCACGCGCGCATGATCGCCCCCTTTGCCGCGCCGCCGCGTCAGCTCGACCAGGACGCGTCCCTCCCTGGCTGTGGCGGCGATGGCATTGTCGAGAAGATGCCCCAGCGCCCGCCCAAGCCGTCGTGGATCGCCAGCCACGCGCCCCGCTCCCTTGTCGCCGCGCAGGTCGAGCGTGATCCCGGCGGCGCGGATGCGTGCCTCGCGCTCCTCGACGAGCCTGGTGACGAAGGGAAACAGCTCAACCTCCTCGGTCGCGAGCGGAAGCATGCCTGCCTCGCTCTGCGACAGGTCGAGCACGCTTTCGATCTGCTCGCCGAGCCGCTCGACCGAAGTCAGGATCGCCGAGACATAGTCCCGCCCGGCCTCGGACAAGTCACCGCCAAGTCCTGCCTGCAGAAGTTCCGCGAAGCCTCCGATCGATGTCAGCGGAGTACGGAATTCATAGCTCATGTTGGCAAGGAAACGGGTCTTGACCGCATCCGCTTCCAGCAGCGCGGCATTGCGCTCGCGCAGGGCATCTTCCGCCTTCTGGGAGTCAGTGATGTCCAGCACGGTCAGGAGCCCGTTTCCGTCGGGCAGAGGCACGCCAGCGAACTCCAGCGTGCGCCCGTCGGCGAGGCTTACCCTGCCACCGGTCTGCTTGCGGTCCAGCGTAGCAGCGCGGACGACATCCCCCACCCTGCCCGCCTGCTGCTGGCGCCGAAGCCTTACTGCGATCCGCTGAAGCAACGCCTCGATGTGCGGATGCGTATCGAGGAATTCTCCATCGAGGCCCCAGTCGGCCGCAAAGCGTCGATTCCAGAGCTGCATCCGGCCATCGGGCGCGAAGACGGCGATCGATTCGAACAGGCTGTCGAATGTCGCGGTGCGTGTGCGCAACAAGGTGTCGCGCACGGCCGAGAGGCGAAGCTGTTCGGTGCGGTCTTCCGCGATCAGCAGCAATCCGCCATCCGGCATCGGCTGGGCGACGATGCGTAGATGCGTTCCGTCGGCCAGCGACCAGGCTTCCTCCTGGGCTTCGCTGGCCGCGAACCAGGCCGCTTTTTCGCGCCGCCATGCGGGAAAATCCCGGGCCTCCGGCACCCGGCCCGCATCTCGCGCACCGTCGAGCAGGCGCTCGAACGGCGGGGGACTCAGCATGGCGGCTGGGGGCAAGGCGAAGATTCGCTGGAATGGCTGATTGGCGAACGTCAGCTGACGCTTAGCATCGAACTGCGCAACGCCCGCCGAAAGCTGATCGAGCATCGAGCGTTGCGCCTCGCGGAAAGCTCGGAAGGCGCGCGCCTGTTCTTCCATGTCCTCGATATCGACCGCATATCCGGCCACGCCCTCGTCGCCCAAGGGAAGGTCACTGACACGCAGCGCCCGCCGCTGGCCGTCGATAGTGGCCGTGACCATGCGTTCTATGGGAAGGTCCTGCGCCGCCGCCTGCATCGCCACTTGCGCCGCCGTCAATCCGTCCACCGTCTCGACCAGTTCGGTGCCATGCTCGACGACGCTCTCGGCGCTCTGGCCGCCGACTGCCGCCACATAAGCCGAATTGACCAGCCGAATATCGCCATCCGACCCGCGAAACCACATCGGCATCGGCGCGGCTTCGATCAGCGATACGAGCGCGGTGAAATCGCCCCGCGCCCGCGATGCCTCGGCGCGCAGTTGCACAAGCTCGCTCTCGCTGTCGCTGAAATCGAACACCCAGACGAGCGCGGCGCCTCCGGGCGAAATTTGCGGGTCGGCCAGATGGCCCCGCAAGGCAAGGCTGCGCCGCGATCCCTTGGGAGTGGCGACCATGCGAAACGGCGCGGCGGTTTTTTGCGTACGGCGCACCGCGGCAGTCAGTTCCGCAAGCTGCTCCGCCCCCAGTCCCTTGTCCCCCGCATCGAGTTCGGTAAGGAACTGCGGGATCGCCTCCAGCCCCAGCCAGTTCGCAAGCCGCTGAGGCGCCTCGATCTTTCCATCCACGCGCACGAGCAGCGGCAGCGCAGGCGATTCGTCGACCATCCTCGCCAGCCGCTTCGCCTGGCGCTGCCCCGCCTCGGCGCGCTTTTCGCGTACGCGGGCGGACAGGATCGACCAGCCCGCCATAAGCGTCCAGGCGGCGAGCAGGATACCGATCAGGACGAGGGAAGACTGGTCAAGCGTCATCGTCCGGTGGCTATGCGCGCAGCCCTCGGATTACAATGGCCTGTTGGCTGCGGAAGACGCCAAAGGCGACTGCTACGATCGATTGCCGCCTGACGCAGGCGTGTTTGTTTTAGTTGAAACGGCGCCGGGGGGGCCCCCTGTGTAGTGCAGGCGTGCGTCATCGCCCGCTGGCGAGGCCGGGTGTGCGCCTGGAGGTAGAGAGCAGCGAACGGGCAGTGCGGCCGGCGCTTGTGGTATGTGCCCGGCAGTACGGGCGTGGATGCGTGTGAGTTGTTATGCGAACGGCCGGCAGCAT
>DASWWL010000039.1:0-7550 GCA_036400975.1 Novosphingobium sp.
TGACATTCACCGGCCTGTCCATCCGCCGCATCCCGTGGCGGCCTGTCCGGACCGCGCGGGCGCCGACCGCACTGCGAAGGAGCAGAGCCGAAGCGCTTGCGCCCCCGCACCCGTCACAGTGCCAGTCTGGTAACTGACATACATGGAACGTATGTAGAACATTCCTACATGTCAAGCGCATGGCGCGGGGTTTTTTGGAGCAGCAGCAGCCACGGGGCTAAGCGAAAGCCGCCGCCTTTCTAAGTAGCTGATATGCCTCGACCACTTCCTGCAGTCGTGTTTCATGACTGCGGTCGCCCCCGTTGCGGTCTGGGTGGTACTTACGAACGAGTTCGGAATAACGGCTGCGCAGCGCCTTGCGATCTGCGTCGAGCGGGAGCCCCAGCACATCGAGGGCACGGCGCTGGTCGGGCGGGACCGTAATGCCGTCCTTGCGCTCTGCCGGACGCCGCGCCCGCGCCTGGCCGCTGATGGCTTCCAACGGGTCGGCGAAATCCGCCCAGCGCGGCGCGCCATCGACGCCCGCGGTCGGACTGAAGGCCCGGGTTTCGCGGTCCCAGCCATGGATCGGAGACTGCGCGCGCAGGATTTCCTCCGTGCTCATGCCTTCGAAGAAATCGTAGCCTGCATTGAACTCGCGCACATGATCGAGACAGAACCAGCGATAGTCGCCCGGCCCATCGAAGCCCGGATTGCGGCTGCCCGGCGCACGAAACTCGCCTGCTTCGCTGCAGCCGGGGCGTTCGCAGGCCCTGTCCTTAGCCTGATGTCTGCCATGGAATCGATCGTGCCTCACTGGCTGGCAGATGGCGACGGATCCGCTAGAAGGCCAGAGGCAAGGCAGGAAAATCATGACCGGACCAATCGCGCAGGAAATCCACCGCCTCCTTTCAGAGGCATTCTCCCCCACCCGTCTCGAAGTCATCAACGACAGCGAAAAGCACCATGGCCATGCCGGCCACGACGGCAGCGGCGAATCGCATTTCACCGTCGAGATCGAAAGCGCGGCCTTTGCCGGCGTTTCCCGCCTCCAGCGCCAGCGGCTGGTCAACGGCGCGCTTGGCGACATCCCCGGTCAGCGCGTCCATGCGCTGGCGATCAAGGCGAAGGCTCCAGGCGAATGAGCATCATCCAGACGATCACCCCGATCACCCACAACCTCGGCGGGTTCCAGGTGCGCCGGGCGATCCCATCCCCGCAGCGAGTGATGGTCGGCCCATTCATCTTCGTCGACGAGTTCGGCCCGGCGCATCTCGCGCCAGGTCAGGCGATGGACGTGCGCCCGCACCCGCACATCAACCTCGCCACCGTCACCTGGCTGTTCGAAGGCGCGATCGACCATCGCGACAGCCTGGGCTCCTTTGCGACGATCCGCCCCGGCCAGGTCAACCTGATGACCGCCGGCAGGGGCATCGTCCATTCGGAGCGTAGCCCGGCCGAGGAACGTCCCGGCGGCCCGAAGCTCTACGGCATGCAGACATGGCTCGCCCTGCCCGATGGCCGCGAGGAGATCGATCCCGCCTTCGAGAGCCTGAGCGGCCTGCCGCAGGTCGAGGATGGAGGCGCATCGGCGCATGTCATCATGGGCACGCTATGGGGCCGGACCGCCCCGACGACGCAATATGCATCGACGATCTATGCCGAGATCGTCCTCGCCCCCGGCGGCGCGATTCCGATCGATGCCGAAGCGGACGAGAGAGCGGTCATGCTCGTCGGCGGCGAAGCCTCGATCGATGGCGTTACCTTGACCCTCTACGAACTGGTCGTGCTCGCCCCCGGCGCGGCGATGAAGCTCTCCTCGGCCAGTGGCGGCCGCGTGATGCTGCTGGGCGGCGAAGCCTTCGCGACGCGGCGCCATGTCTGGTGGAACTTCGTCAGTTCCTCGACCGAACGCCTCGAACAAGCCGCGCTCGACTGGCGCGCCGGCAAATTCCCCAAGGTGCCAGGCGACGAGGAGGAGTTCATCCCACTGCCCGAAGGCAAACCCAAAATCGTCACTTATCCATGACGGCGAAGCGCGATAGCTGCCTGCTGCGCGAGATCGGCGCCGGCCAGCACGCCTCCGTCGGCTACATCGAGCTGTTCTTCGATCTCGTCTACGTCTTCGCCATCACCCAGCTCTCGCACCATCTGCTCGGCCATCTCGACTGGATCGGCGCATTGCAGACGCTGATTCTGTTCCTCGCGGTATGGTGGGCATGGATCTACACCACCTGGGCGACCAACTGGATCAACCCCGACCATGGCGCGAACCGGCTGATGCTGGGGGCGATCATGGGCGGCAGCCTTGCGATGTCGAGCACGCTGCCGCATGCCTTCGGGAAGACCGGACTGGCTTTCGCCATCGCTTATGTTGCCGTGCAGGTCGGCCGGACGCTTTACGTCTCGTGGGCCATGGGCGAATGGCGGCGCGGTGGCGGACGTTCCATGATCCGCATCGCCATCTGGTTCGCGACTTCGGCCCTGCCCTGGCTGATCGGCGGGCTGACGGCCGATCCCCTGGTGCGGATGCTGTGGTGGGCGGGCGCACTGCTGATAGAATCGCTGGGTCCGATAGTCTTCTATCATGTGCCGGGACTCGGCCGGTCCAGGCCCGAGGACTGGAACATAGCCGGCGGCCACATGGCCGAACGCTGTGCGCTGTTCATCATCATCGCGCTGGGCGAAGGCGTGCTGATCACCGGCGCGACTTTCGGCGGCCTGAAACCGACGCCCGCGACGATCGCCGCCTTTCTGATCGCCTTCGCCGGATCCTTCGCGATGTGGTGGGTTTATTTCGACGTCGGCGCACGGCGAGGCGCCGAGCATATCGAGCACCATGACAGGCCGGGCCTGGTCGGCCGCAGCGCCTTCACCTTCTGGCACATCCCGATCATCGCGGGGATCGTCATGATCGCCGTTACCGACGAGATGGGCCTCGCGCATCCGCTGCAGCCGGTGCATGGCGACTTCCTGCTCGTCCTTGGCGGCGGGATGGCTCTGTTCCTGCTGGGCACGATGACATTCAAGAAAATCAGCAGCGGCGAGAACTGGTATCCGCTGTCGCATGTCTTCGGTCTCTGGGGGACCGCCGCCATGCTTGCCTGGGGCTGGCTTGCGCACCCGCCGACGCTGGTGGTGGCGCTGGTTTCCACGACGATCTTTGCCCTTGTCGCACTATGGGAATGGGGCAGCTACCACGGCGGCTGGATCGAACGCTGGGAAGCACGAGGCGGCTGGATCGGCCGCATGCTGAAACGCCAGACCGAGCGGATCGCGGCACGGCGCAGGAAGCCGTAGCGCGCCATCCCGCGGCGTGCGCCATCGGTTGCCCTTTTTCGCAGCCGCGCCTAAGGCGCCAGACATGCAGAAGCCGCTGACATTCGCCGTTCCCAAGGGCCGCATCCTCGACGAGGCGCTGCCGCTTATGGCGCGCGCCGGAGTGGTGCCCGAAGCAGAGTTCCACGACAAGAACTCCCGCGCGCTGTCATTCGCCTGCGAAGGATCGGACACGCGCCTGATCCGCGTGCGCGCCTTCGACGTCGCCACCTTCGTCGCCCATGGCGCCGCGCAAGCGGGAATCGTCGGCTCAGACGTGGTCGAGGAATTCGCCTATTCGGACCTTTACGCCCCGGTCGATCTCGATATCGGCCACTGCCGGCTGTCCGTGGCGGAGCCAGTGAATGCCGCGCCTTCAAGCGGCGCGGCCAGCCACTTGCGCGTCGCCAGCAAGTATCCCAACCTCACCCGCCGTCACTTCGAAAACCTCGGCATCCAGGCCGAAGTCGTCAAGCTCAACGGCGCGATGGAGCTTGCTCCGGGTCTCGGCCTGGCCAGCCGCATCGTCGATCTCGTATCGACGGGACGCACGCTCAAGGACAACGGGCTCATCGAAAGCAGCGTGATCCTGCGGATATCCGCGCGCCTCATCGTCAACCGCGCCGCATTGAAGACCGACGAACGCGTCGGCGCACTGGTCGATCGCTTCCGCGCACTGGTCGCCGAACAGAAAGCCGCCGCCTGATGCTGCGCCTCAATTCGGCCGACCCCGGTTTCCAGAAGGCGTTTCAGCGCCTTGTCCGCGATCGCCGCGAAAGCGACGACGACGTCGCACGCGATGTGACGCGCATTCTGGAAGACGTTCGCAACCGGGGTGACGAGGCATTGGCCGAGTTGAGCCAGCGCTTCGACGGCCACTCGCTCGCCGATGAGGCGAACTGGCGCATTTCCGCCGCCGAGTGCCGCGACGCCTACGACGCGCTGAAGCCCGAGCTGCGCGCCGCGCTCGAACTCGCCGCCCAGCGCATCCGTGCCTATCACGAGACGCAAAGGCCCCAAGATCGCGACGACACCGACGAGGCAGGCGTGCGCCTCGGTGCGAAGTGGCGTCCCGTCGATGCGGCCGGACTCTACGTCCCCGGCGGCCGCGCCGCCTATCCTTCCTCGTTGCTGATGAACGCCATCCCCGCCAAGGTCGCGGGCGTAGAACGGCTGGCCGTCGTCACGCCGACGCCGAAGGGCAGGACTAATCCGCTGGTTCTGGCCGCCGCGCATATCGCGGGCGTCGATGAAATCTGGCGTATAGGCGGCGCGCAAGCCGTGGCCGCGCTCGCCTATGGCACCAGGCGCATCCGTTCGGTCGATGTCATAACCGGGCCAGGCAATGCCTGGGTCGCCGAGGCGAAACGTCAGCTCTATGGCGTAGTCGGCATCGACATGGTCGCCGGGCCGAGCGAAATCCTCGTCATCGCCGATGGGAAGAACAGTCCCGAGTGGACCGCGGCCGATCTACTCAGCCAAGCCGAGCACGATCCGGCCGCGCAATCGATCCTCATCACCGACGATCCGCTCTTCGCTGATACGGTCGCCGACATGGTCGGCGTCGAACTGGCGATGCTACCCACCGCGCGCACCGCCTCGGCGAGCTGGAATACCCACGGCGTCATTATCGAGGTCGCCAGCCTCGACGAAGCTCCCGCCCTCGCCAATGCACTCGCTGCGGAACACGTACAGCTCGCGGTCGACGATCCGCAGCCGCTGATGGATGCAATACGCCATGCAGGCAGCGTCTTCCTCGGCAGGCTGACGCCCGAAGCCGCGGGTGACTATATCGCCGGACCGAACCATGTCCTTCCCACCGGGCGTCGCGCGCGTTTCGCCTCTGGGCTCTCGGTGCTCGACTTCATGAAGCGCACCAGTTTCATCCAGCTCGACGAAGCGGCATTGCAGGCGATCGGCCCCGCCGCCGTGGCCCTCGCCGAAGCGGAAGGACTGCCCGCGCACGCGCGCTCGATCGAAATAAGGCTTGGCATATGAAAACCGCATCGCAGGCGCGCTCCGCCGCCCGCCTCGCCGCCGTGCAGGCGCTCTACCAGCATGACATGGAAGGAACGTCGCTCGCCCCGCTGCTCGACGAGTTCCACCGTCATCGTCTCGGCGCAGAGATCGACGAGGACCAGTATGCCGATGCCGAGGTCGCCTTTTTCGACGATGTCGTGAAAGGCTCCCTTGCCCGCCGCGACGAGATCGATGCGCTTCTGTCCGAACGGCTGGCCGCTGGCTGGAAGCTCGAGCGGCTGGACAAGACGATGCTCCAGATCCTGCGCGCCGGCGCCTACGAACTGCTCGCCCGCCCCGATGTGGCGACAGGCACGGCAATCAGCGAATATCTCGACATCTCCCACGCTTTCTTCGACGAGCGCGAGACGAAATTCGTCAACGGCGTGCTCGACGCGGTGGCCAAGGGGGTCCGCTGACCGGCGAGTTCGCCTTCATCGACGCGCTGCGCCGATTGGCGACGCATCCCGGCGCGCGCGGGCTGGACGATGACTGCGCCGTGATCGATCTGGGCAGCGATGCACTTGTCCTGACCCACGATGCGATGGCGGAAAGCGTTCATTACCTCGCCGATCAGGACCCCGCCGACGTAGCATGGAAACTGGTCGCCTCGAACCTTTCGGACCTTGCCGCGAAAGGAGCTGAACCGCTGGGCGTGCTGCTCGGCTATACCTTCGGACGCGACGATGCGCGCTTCCTTGCCGGGCTGGAAGAAGTACTGGCGCACTACGATGTGCCACTGCTCGGCGGCGACACGATCGCCACGCATGGTCCCCAGGTTCTCGGTCTTACCGCAATAGGCCGTGCCACGCATCGTCCCGTACCCTCCCGCGCCGGGGCACGACCGGGAGACGCGCTCTGGATCACAGGCCCCGTCGGCGCGGCGATGACAGGGTTTGAGGCCCTGCAAGCCGGCGCTGGAGACAGCATCGCCTATCGCCGGCCAAGGGCCTTGCTCGCTGAAGGCCGCGCGCTGGCGCCACAGGTGACGGCGATGATGGACATATCGGACGGCCTCTTGCTCGATGCCTCGCGGATCGCGCGCGCCAGCGGCGTGACACTGGTCATCGATGGAAGCGCGGTGCCGATCGCCACGTCCGAACCACGCCGTGCGGAAGCACTACGCTGGGGTGACGACTACCAGTTGCTGTTCACGCTACCGGCGGGGTCCGAACCGCTGGTTCACGCACATTGCATCGGCAAGGTTGAAGGATTGCGGGAGGCTCCATTGGAACTGGACGGCCAAACGCTCGGCGAAGTGGACGATCTAGGCTACCAGCACGGCTAGCGAGCGCTGCAATCCACCCCGCGCGCTTCAAGGATCGGCTTCATTTCCCGGTATGCGGCACGTGTCGCATGGAAGGGAATGTGCGGGTGAAGGTGATGGATCAGGTGATATTCGATCCCCATTGAAAACACGTAACCCAGCCGATGCCGGATGATGCGCGTGTTGTCATAACGCCCCTGCCCGCCATGCGGATGATGCGTCGCCCAGCTCAGCACCGCATGGATATAGGTCAATCCGATATGGCGCGGCAGCCACCAGAGCAGCGCTACCTCGATCGCATATCCATTCCACGCCATGGCGAAAAAGAACGTCATGGCCACGAGCTGCAAGGCCATGGTCTCCTTAAGCGCACGCTTCGCATAAGGCGTGCCGAGTTCGGCGACATGACGGCGCCAGCGCGCGGCGGTGCCGCCTGCGCCAGGTTGCCGGTTCAGCCAGGACTTCACCATCGCCATGAATACGTTGGGCGCGGCGTGGATCGCATCGGGATCCTTATCCGGATGGTTGGTATGCTTGTGATGCAGCAGATGCATCTCCTTGACCATGCTGAACGGCAGGATCAGCGGGATGGTGGAGATGTTGCCGGTAAGCTCGTTCCAGAACCTTCGCGGGGTGCCCTCGCGTCCCAGATTGGAATGCATCGCCTCGTGCGCGACAACATAGCCGCCGGCGACGAATACCGAAGTCAGAGCGCATCCCAACCAAAGCGGCAACACGCCCATGATCGCCAGCGGAAAAAAGGAAAGCCAGGCAAGAAAACAGGTTACCGCAACGACAGTATATGGCCACGTGCGGACGTTATGTGCCCCATACTTCAGACCGATTGCCCGCTCCTGCTGAACGAGTGAACGACGCGTATAAGCGTCTAGCCCAGCGTCTTGCCCCAATGGAACGGCCGGCGCATCCCGGTAGTCGATATCAGGCTGGAGCGTATGCTTTCCTGCCT
>DASWWL010000040.1:0-13375 GCA_036400975.1 Novosphingobium sp.
GCGTCGATCTGGTGGAACTGGCGATAGCGGCCCTTTTGCGGCCGCTCATAGCGGAACAGGGGGCCGTGCGTCGCGATCTTGAGCGGCGCGTGCTGTTGCCAACCATTGGTCAGGTAGGCGCGCGCCAGGCCGGCGGTAAACTCCGGCCGCAGCGTCAGGGATTCGCCGCCGCGATCCTCGAAGCTGTACATCTCCTTGGAGACGACATCGGTAGTCTCGCCCAGCGAGCGTGAGAACACGGCGGTCTTTTCGAATACCGGCATTTCGGTCCGGCGGAAGCGGTAGAGACGGCGGACGCGCTCGAAAGTCTCGACAACGTGTGCGAAAGCCTCGGCTTCGGCGCCGAAAATGTCCTGGGTGCCCCGGATGGCCTGAGGAGTACTGCTCATTCGCGCGCGCTTAGCCGCATTTTCGAAAGGGGGGAAGTTGCGGCGCGCGTGGCTTCCCGTCATGGTGGCGGCGATGAGGATCCTGTTCTACGCCGCCGCGCTCGGCGCATTCGCCATCGTATCTCCCGCTGCGGCGCAGGAGGCCCCCCTTGCGGAGCCTGCTGCCGCCCAACTGCCCGCACCGCAGGATCTGCCCTATCCCGGCGGGACAATCCGCCTCGACATCGACGCAAGCGATACGCAGCGCGGGATCTATCGCGCAATCGAGACGATTCCGCTCACGCCCGGCACGCGGAGCATGACCCTGCTGTTCCCCGAATGGCTGCCTGGCAACCATGGTCCGCGCGGGCCGCTGGCCGAACTCGTCGATCTGGCCTTCACTGCCGACGGCAAGCCGCTGCGCTGGTGGCGCGATCCGGTGGAAGTCCATGCCTTCCACGTCGAAATACCGGCAGGCGCGCGTGAACTGGTTGCGAAGTTCATGCACACTTCGCCGCTGCAAAGCTCCGAAGGGCGCATCACCATGACGCAGGAGATGTTGAACCTGCAGTGGGAGAAGATGAGCCTCTACCCCGCAGGCCATTACGTTCGTCGCATCCGGGTGAAGCCTTCGGTCGTCTTGCCGCGCGGATGGACCGCTGCCGCCGCGCTGGATGGCGCGGCCAAGTCGGGCGACAAGGTGAGTTGGGCGGAGACGGATTATGAAACGCTCGTCGATTCGCCGATCTTCGCGGGGCAATATTTCCGCAAATGGGATCTCGGCAACAAGGTTACGCTCAATGCCGTGGCGGACAAACCCGAGTTGCTGGATGCAAAGCCTGAGAATATCGCGAAGCTTTCCGCGCTCGTTGCAGAAGCGATCGCCACGTTCGGTCGCCCGCCGTTCGATCGCTACGAGTTCCTCGTTGCGCTGACGGACCGCATGGGCGGCATCGGGCTCGAACATTTGCGATCGAGCGAGAATCAGCTCGAGCCGCGCGGTTTCATCGACTGGTCCGGACTGGACTGGGACCGCAACGTGCTGGCCCATGAGCTGGCGCATGCGTGGAACGGCAAGTATCGCCGTCCGGCGAAGCTCTGGACGCCTGATTACCGCCAGCCGATGCAGACCGAGTTGCTCTGGCTCTATGAAGGACAGACGCAGTTCTGGGGCTGGGTCCATTCGGCGCGCTCCGGCGCGCAGATGCGGGAGACGGTACTGGGCATGATCGCGGGGCAGGCGGGCTATTTCTCCGATCTGGCGGGGCGTGAATGGCGTTCGGTGGTCGATACCACGCTCGATCCGGTGATTACCGCACGCAAGCCGCGCCCTTACACCTCGCTGTCGCGCAGCGAAGATTACTACAACGAAGGCGCGCTGATCTGGCTGGAGGCGGATCAGATAATCCGTAGCGGTACCGGCGGCCGCAAGGGCCTGGATGATTTCGCGCGCGCCTTTTTCAGCCATCCCGGAGATGGCGGCACTGTCAGGACTTACGAGTTCACAGATATCGTTGCGGCTTTGAACGGCATCTATCCTTATGACTGGGCGAGTTTCCTCAATTCCCGCATTGGCCAGCCGGGGCAGCCCGCGCCGCTTGCCGGGATCGAGCGCGCCGGTTATCGACTGGTCTGGCGCGATGAGCCGAACCCCTTCGACGCCGCGCGGATGGCGGATGCGAAATCGCTCAACCTCCAGCATTCTCTGGGTATTTCGCTCGACAAGGACGGCAGTGTCACAGGCACGCGCTGGAACAGCCCGGCCTTCAACGCCGGCATTGTCACGGGTGCGAAGATCGTAGCGGTGAACGGCATCGCCTACGACGCGGATCGCCTGAAGAAGGACATCACCGCCGCGAAGGGCAGCGCCAAGCCCATCGAGCTGCTGGTCAAGCGCGGCGACCGTTTTCTTACGGTGCCTGTCGCCTACAATGGCGGGTTGCGCTGGCCTTGGCTGGAACGCGCCGACAAGGGCAATGCGCCCACGGCGCTTGATCGACTGCTCGCTCCGCGCCGCAACGCAAAATAAGTTTGCCCCACCCTGTTGCGGCGCAACATCGGCAGGGCTAGTTGCGCGTCAGTTCAAGCGCAACGAGCGAGAGCATTCCATGCGTATCGATTTGATTCCCGTAGGCGACAATCCCCCCGAGAGCCTCAACGTCGTTATCGAGGTTCCTGTCGGCGGCGAGCCGGTCAAGTACGAATTCGACAAGGCCTCGGGCGCGCTGTTCGTCGATCGCATCCTGCATACTCCGATGCGTTATCCGGCGAACTACGGTTTCGTGCCGCACACGCTTTCGCCCGATGGGGATCCGCTGGACGCGCTGGTAATCGCACGCTCGCCCTTCGTTCCCGGCTGCGTCGTCCGCGCCCGTCCGATCGGCGTGCTCAACCTCGAAGACGAACACGGCGGCGACGAGAAGCTGATCTGCGTACCCGTCGATTCGACCTTCCCGTATTATTCGGACGTGGGCGAGCGCAGCGACCTGCCCTCGATCGTGCTGCAGCAGATCGAACACTTCTTCACCCACTACAAAGATCTCGAGGCCGAAAAGTGGGTGCGCGTGGGCAAGTGGGGTGACGCCGCCGAGGCCCGCCAGATCGTGATCGAGGCGATCGAGCGCGCCAAGCAGGACAAGGCCGCCTGATCTTTCCTGCCAGTTCGTCTTCCTGAACGGGAAGGATTTGGCCTATTTAAAGCAAGCTGCACGATATCCGAATCGTACAGCTTGCTTTAAATTTCTATTTTCACATCGCTATTTAATCACCGGCCACGGTCATGCCATCCACGCGGATCGTCGGAACGTTGATCGCGCGATGCCATTCCAGATCGTTCGCCGGCATCATTCTCGCGAACATGTCGATCAGATTGCCGGCAATGGTGAATTCCGCGACCGGCCCGGCCAACTCGCCGTTGACGATGCGGATGCCTGATGCGCCCCGGCTGTAATCCCCGGTCACACCGTTGACGCCATGGCCGATCAATTCGGTCACGTAGACTCCGTCAGCGATGTCGGCCATGAGATCCGCAGGTGTCGCCGTGCCTGCCGCCAGGTGAAGGTTGCCGACCGAAACTCCAGGCGCGCCGCCATGGCCGCGCGAGGCGTGGCCGGTCGGTTGCGCCCCTAATTGCCGGGCCGAAGCGCTTTCCATCAGCCAGCCGGTGACCTTTCCGTCGCGCACGAGATCGCTGGCGGCGGTCGGCAGGCCTTCCCCGTCGAACGGTCGCGAACGCAGCCCGCGCGGACGCAAGGGATCGTCGATGATCGCGATCGCAGAGTCGAACAATGTTTCGCTCAGCCTGTCGAGCAGGAAGCTCGCCCGGCGGGCAATCGACGCGCCTGCCATGGCGCCGACGAGCGAACCGATCAGCGAACCGCCGATGCGGGGATCGAACAGCACCGGCATCGGCCCGCTCTTGAGCCGGCCGGGATTGAGGCGAGCGACCGCGCGCTCGCCCGCCTTGCGGCCGATTTCGGCCGGAGATGGAAGGTCGCAGGCATGGCGGGCGGACCGCCAGGCATAATCGCGTTGCATTCCGGTGCCTTCGCCGGCGATCACGCTGGCGCTGACGCCGCGGCTGGTGGAGGCGTAGGCACGGGCGAAACCATGGCTGGTGACCAGCGCAAAGATGCCGCGCCCGGCGCTGGCCGAGCCGCCTTCCGAATTGGTCACGCCGGTGATTGTCCGGGCCGCTTCCTCGGCTTCCTCGGCGATGGCGCGGAGCGCCTGCGGGCTGGGTTCCTCTCCGTCTTCCAGATCCAGCTCAGGCGCGGGACCCCGCAACAGCATTTCCTCCGGCGCAAGGCCCGCATAGGGGTCTTCCGGCGCGGTGCGGGCCATGTCGACCGCACGGGCGGCGAGTTCATCGAGCGCAGCGTCGCCGAGGTCGGAGGAGCCGATGCTGGCCGATCGCGAACCGATGAAGACACGTAGCGAGATATGCTCGCTTTCGGAACGCTCGACATCCTCGAGCTTGGTCAGGCGAACCTGGATGCTTTCGGAGGCTTCCGCCGAATAGACCGCATCGCCGGCATCGGCCCCGGCGCGCCGCGCGCGTTCCACCAATGCGCGAGCGCGTTCTTCGGCGGCTTCTAGGCTTAGCATGATGACTCCCTCATGCGCATCATTCGCGCGGAAGCCGCCGCTCTAGTCTTGCCGGCGCGTCAGGGCAATCTCAGGTAAAAAGCAGGGCGAGGCCTTTGAAGACTCCGGTGATGGCGAAAGGCAGGCCGATCGCCAGGACCCACAACGCAACCCGGTCACGCCGATAGTAGGGCGCCAGTGCCGGGTTGGCGGCCTGGGAGTCGGTCAACCGGTTCCAGCGGCGTTCGAAACGGCGGCAGGCGGGAATGATCGCGGCGACCAGAACCACCAGCGCCAGGTAAGGCAGCAGCGAACGGCCTTCGCCTTTCAGCGAACCCATGGTGACGAAAATCTGGAGACCCGTGTAGACCAGCAGGGCATAAGCGATGTTGTCGCTCATTCTGCGGCGCCAATCCACCGGCCGCGCGCTCGCGCGGTGAATGCCAAGGCTCCGCTGCCACTGGTGGGCCATTCGTTATCCTCTCATTTTGTATCAAGTGGTAATAAACCACCAAATCGGGCCGTTATCAAGCAGGTTAACTGCGCACGGTGCCTCGGTGTCCGGACGAACGCTCCGCCATGCACAAAACCTGCCAAATCGCCTATTGCGCGCTTGCCGATCTTTCGCGTCGCGATTAAATCGCTCGGTTAATGACCGATTTGACGCAGATGCCGATCGCGGATTCCGCCGAGCACGCCGCAAATGCAGCCCCCAGCTTACTTGATGGGGGGCTGGAAGTTGTTTCGATCGCCAAGAGCTATGACAAGCGCGCGGTCCTTACCGATATTTCCCTGTCAGTCGGCAAAGGCGAAGTTCTGGGTCTTCTCGGCCCCAACGGCGCCGGCAAGACGACGTGTTTCTATTCGATTATGGGGCTGGTGCGGCCTGATTCAGGACGCATCCTGCTCGATTCGGTCGATATCACGAACCTGCCGATGTATCGCCGCGCGATCCTGGGCCTTGGCTACTTGCCGCAGGAGACTTCGATCTTTCGCGGCATGACGGTGGAACAGAACATCTCCTCGGTGCTGGAACTGATCGAGCCCGACAAAGATGTGCGGGCCCAGGAACTGGACCGGTTGCTCGATGAGTTCGGTCTCAAGCGATTGCGCACCAGCCCGGCGATGGCGCTGTCGGGTGGTGAACGCCGCCGCTGCGAGATCGCCCGCGCGCTGGCGGCCAATCCTTCGATCATGCTGCTGGACGAACCCTTCGCCGGCATCGACCCTTTGTCCATCGCTGACATCCGCGATCTCGTGAAAGACTTGAAGACGCGCGGCATCGGAGTGCTCATCACCGATCACAACGTTCGCGAGACGCTCGATATCGTCGATCGCGCCTGCATCATCTACGGCGGTCAAGTGCTCTTCGCGGGCAGCCCGGAAGCGCTGGTGGCGGACGAAAACGTGCGACGCCTTTACCTGGGTGAGGGCTTCACGCTGTGAAAGCGCGCGCGACGGACGCGCAGCGAACCGGGGGCTGATCGGAATGGTGCTGGGGCCACGTCTGGATCTTCGCCAGACGCAGTCGCTGGTGATGACGCCGCAGCTTCAGCAGGCGATCAAGCTGCTGGCGCTGTCGAACCTCGAAATCGAAACCTTCATCGGCGATGCACTGGAAGCCAATCCGCTACTCGAGATCGGCGACGCCGCAAGCGCCGTTCCGGTGGCCGAGGCGGTTGATCCGGGTGCCCCCGAGGAACGGCGCACTACGCTGGAAAGTTCGCCGATCGACCAGCTGATCGGCGAAGGCCGCGCCGATGATGACCGGCCGTTGGACATCGATCCCGTCGCGATCGACCGGGATAGCGATACCGGAGACGGCGGCGATTGGGGTGGTGAACTGCGCATGGCGGCCGGACCCGATGAGGGCTGGTCGGTGGAGGAGCGGGCGGCTGCCGGAGAATCGCTTCCCGAGCATCTGGAAGCGCAACTGGGCATGGTTACCGGCGATGCCCACATAACGGCTATCGCGCGCTACCTTATCGGTTTGCTGGACGAGGCGGGCTATCTGCCGGTGCCGCTGCGCGATGTCGCTTCCGATCTTTCGTTGCCCATCGCCGTGGTCGAGGCGGCTCTGGCGCTGGTCCAGACGCTCGATCCCACCGGGGTCGGCGCGCGCAGCCTGTCGGAATGCATCGCCCTGCAGGCGAAAGAGGCGGATCGCCATGATCCCGCCATGGCGCGGCTGATCGAGCACCTCGATCTCATCGCGCGCGGCGAGTTCGCCCGTCTGCGCCGCATGTGCGGCGTCGATGAAGAGGATTTCGCCGACATGCTGGCGGAACTGCGCAATTACGATCCGAAACCCGGCCTGCGTTTCGGCGGGGGCGTAGGCGCGGCGGTCACGCCCGACATCCTGATCGCCTCGCGTGCTGGCGGCGGCTGGGACATTTCGCTGAACCAGGCCACGTTGCCGCGCCTGATCGTCAATCGCGGCTACTACGTGGAACTTCGCGGCGCCTGCGACGACAAAGCTGGCAGAGCCTGGCTTTCGGAAAAGCTCACCGACGCGAACTGGCTGATAAAGGCGCTGGACCAACGGCAGAAGACGATCCTCAAGGTCGCGACCGAACTTGTCCGGCAGCAGGAAGGCTTCTTCCAGCACGGTGTCTCGGCGCTCAAGCCGCTCACCCTGCGTACGGTGGCGGAGGCGATTGCCATGCATGAATCGACCGTCAGCCGCGTCACCTCCAACAAGTACTTGCAGTGCGAGCGGGGCACGTTCGAGCTGAAGTACTTCTTCACTTCGGGCGTGGCTGCAGCCGGCGGCGAAGGCGCCGTTTCGGCGGAGGCGGTGAAGGCGGCGATCCGCACCCTGATCGATGCGGAAGACCCAAGGGCGATCCTTTCAGACGATGCGCTGGTCGATCTGCTGCAGGAAAAGGGTTTCGATCTCGCGCGGCGCACGGTGGCCAAGTATCGCGAAGCCATAGGCCTGGGCAGTTCGGTGCAACGGCGACGACAAAAGGCACTGATGGGTGCAAGATAAGTAATGAGGAAAATTATACTGCTAACCTTCATTAGTATATGCTTGTATTGCTTAGTATAATTCTCTTTCCAAAGTAAAATTTCGTGACATTCTCTGTTCGATAAATCCTCGTCGCGGTCAAGCGGCGGAGTCGCATGAGAGGAATGTCATGGCCTTTACCGACCAGAGCAAGCAGGCCCATCCCTTCGCCCTTACCGCGGCAATCGTGCTGCAGGGCGTGGCCGTCTATGCGTTGATCCACGGTTTTGCGGTCAGCTTCGTTCCGGAAGTGACCGCGATACTGAAGGCGCGAAATATCCCAGCGGAAACGTCTCCACCTCCTCAGAATCCTCAATCTGCGGCCAACATGCAGGCAGATCCGGTTCCGCAAAAGCAGGTTGATCCGATGCTCGACCGGGTGTCTATGCGTGACCCGGTAATGACCGATTTCAAACAAATATCCGATCAGCAGGTTGAGGTGCGCCTTCCCGATATAGCGCCGCCGCTGCTCGATCCCACGCCCACTTTTCCGCCACGCATGGCGATGCCGCGGGGCAATCCGGGGGACTGGGCGACGACCAACGATTATCCTGCCCGGGATCTGCGCGAAGGAAACCAGGGCATCGCCCACTTTCTCCTGACGATTGGCGCGGATGGCCGGGTCCAGTCCTGCCGCATCACTCAATCCACCGGTTTTTCCGGTCTTGACGATGCCACGTGTCGAAACGTTTCGCGCCGCGCCCGCTTCGAGGCGGCGACGGACGGCACCGGCGCAAGCGTATCAGGAACCTACTCAGGCAGCATACGCTGGGTGATACCGCGCGATTGAGGTGGGCGGTCGCGCGTTAGGCCGCGTAGTTGCGGCTTGGGGGGCGGACGGGGATCGCTGCAGGTGAGACGATGTCGGCCCAGTGCGTCGGCTCACCCAGCAGATCCCCGTCCATCACGTCGTTCCAGCCAGGCCCCGCGCCCCAGACCCGCACTTTCGACCATACTCCGATTTCCGGTTCGCCATCAGCCCATAGAAGGATGCGGCGTCCATCGCGGCGATCAGCCGGCATCGTTTCAATGGGGTGCCAGGCAATGGCGTTGGGCTGTGTCATCGCGATATTCTCTCTTCTAAATTCACGCTGCAATAACAGAGAGTTATGCGAATTGTTCATATGCACCCATTGGTTGGTCGGACACAGAAAACATTTCAGCGCAAGAATTCGGATCGAATATTTTGTAAGGATGATACGGTCCATACTCGCGTCGGTTGGGAGTGGGGTGTGACCGCTTCGCGCCTTCGCCATGGTTGGGCTCAGGCCATTCGTTTCAGCTTAGATATCTGAAATATAGGATAGTCTTGAGGCCTCTGCCGCCTCGACGTGCGGCGTGACCTGCCGAAGAATGCAGATCATGTGTCAAGCTTCGCTGAAAGGGAGTTCTATGCCGCCCCAAGCCTCGATCATTTCTGCATCGGCGCAAAATCAGCGGACGGCGGTGCGCCCATAGCTGATCGGACTGGTCGAATAACCTGCATAGATAGCTTGGGCGATCGACGCGATTCTAGCCTCTCGCTGGGGCTTGCCCCCCTGGCCGGTCACATAGATCGCTACGGCCATCGCGCGGCCGTCGGGCGTGCGCAGGATGCCGACGTCGCTCGACGTGTTATTGAGCGTGCCGGTTTTGTGCGCGACAAAAGCGCCTTCGGGCAAAAGCGCGGGAATGCGACGCTTGCCGGTGAGGCAACGTTCCATCGCACCCATCAATACTGCACGGCTCGAGGCGCTCAGCCACTGGCCGCGATAGATTCCGGACAACAGACGCGCCATCGCCATCGGCGTGGCGCTGTCACGACGATCGATGGTGATCGCCGGGTCGACTGCCCCATCGTCGCGGACCAGCGTTGCTATGTCCCGGTCGATGCGCACATTGTCGATGCCGGCGCGGCGCAGCCAGCGGTTGACCGCCTGCGGACCACCGACGACGGCCAGCAGGGCATCGGTCGCCTGGTTATCGCTGCGGGTGATCGTGCGCTCGATCAGATCGAGCGCCGAAAGTTGCGCCCCCGCCCGTACCGGGGCGACTGGCCCGTCGAACTTGCGCGAAGGCACCGGCACCATCAACGGATACTGGTCAGTCAGGCGATACCGCCCTTGATCGACACCTTCGAGATACGTTGCGACAATGGCGATCTTGCTGGTGCTGGCCATGGGAAATGGCTGGTCGCCGAGCACGGCCACCGTCTGGCCCGTCAGCAGATCCACCGCGGCAACGCCGATACGGCCCGCTTCGGGGCTGGCAAGCGCCGCGACCTGAGTTTCGAGCGGATTGGCATATGTCCGGGGAGAACGCGGAACGGTGCCGAGCGTTTGATCGAAAGCAGCTTCGAAATCGCCCGCTTCGCCAGCAGTCGCCGCAAAGAGAGTGCCGCACAAGGCAACCGCAACGGCGGCGCCGCGTAAAAATCGACCTGAGAAACGCCTAATCTTATCCCGCATGATGCGAGTAACCCTACCCCAAAACGCCTTCAAATAAAATTAACAAACGGTGACTCCTGCGAAAACAGGCGAGCGACGAAGCGCCGCCAGCAGTCGGTCAATGGAAATTCAGGCCGCACCGATCGCCCGGCGCGCATCCTGCACATAGGATGTGCGCTTGATGCCCCAGAGGAACAGCTTCCCGAGCAGGCGTCCGGGCCAGCGCATCGGTCGCAGCACCTGGAGGAAAAGCACGACGCGCGGCTCATCGCTTTCGTTCCAGGCTTCGTGATTGAAGGTTTCGTCGAAGATCAGATATTCGCCAGCCTTCCAGCCGCGCATTTCGTCGCGGACACGGATTTCGCAGCGTTCCGGCCCCGAAGGCACCATCAATCCCAGATGGACGTTCAGCATGGCCTTGGTCACGCCGTAGTGGTCGCGAATGTGCGTGCCCGGCTCGAAGATCGAGTAGAAGGCAACCATGACGTTCGGCACCTGGTCGATCAGTTCCGCCGTTTTTGGGCACAGCGCCCGGTTCGGGATCGACTTGTAGCCATAGCCCGTGAAAAAGAAGCTCTTCCATGCGGCATTCTGGGCGATGCGACGATGATCGGGAGAAATGTCGCCGAGCGCGGGGATATTACTGCGATCTTGCATGACCCCGCGCGCTTCCTCGGCGATGACCTGCCAGTTGCGCTTCAGGACATCGAGGCCCGGCACCTGGGATTCATCAAAGAACGGCTGTTGGCCGATAAGCGATTGCCGCGCTAGCCAGCGATTGAGCGGTCGTCTGATGCGCTTGCCGATCCACACAGCAATAGTGTCGTTCGCAGCGACATATTTTTCCAGTTCCATTGAACCCCGATACCCGTCGAAATGCCTTCCCTTTCCGAATTGTTTCTAGTTCCTTCGGCGGATCGGACAAGCCCTGGCGAGCGGATGGCGAACAAATGAAAAAGGCCGGAGGGATGTCCCTCCGGCCTTTCCAGTACCTTGCGCGAAGGGCGACAGGCTTAGAAGCCCATGTCACCCATGCCGCCCATGCCACCGCCCATCGGGGGCATGGCGGGCTTGTCATCGGGCTTTTCGCTGATCGCAGCTTCGGTCGTGATCAGCAGGCCCGACACCGATGCCGCATCCTGCAGCGCGGTGCGAACGACCTTGGTCGGGTCGATCACGCCGGCGGCAGCGAGGTTCTCATAGGTATCGGTCGCAGCGTTGAAACCGAAGGTTTCGTCGTTCTTGTCGAGCAGGCGACCCGCGACGACGGCGCCGTCATGACCGGCGTTCTCGGCAATCTGACGGATCGGCGACTGGATCGCCTTGCGGACGATGTCGATGCCACGGGTCTGATCCTCGTTGGCGCCAGTGACGCCTTCCAGGGCCTTCGTCGCATAGAGCAGCGCGGTGCCGCCGCCGGGGACGATGCCTTCCTCGACCGCGGCGCGGGTGGCGTGGAGAGCGTCATCGACGCGATCCTTGCGCTCCTTCACCTCGACTTCGGTAGCGCCGCCGACCTTGATCACGGCAACGCCGCCGGCCAGCTTGGCCAGACGTTCTTGCAGCTTTTCACGGTCATAGTCGCTGGTGGTGACTTCGATCTGGGCACGGATCTGCTCGACACGGGCCTTGATCTCTTCAGCCGAACCGGCGCCGTCGACGATCGTGGTGTTGTCCTTGTCGATCGAGACCTTCTTGGCCTGGCCGAGCATGCCGAGGGTAACGTTCTCGAGCTTGATGCCAAGATCTTCCGAGATCATCTCGCCGGCGGTCAGCGTGGCGATGTCGCCCAGCATGGCCTTGCGGCGGTCGCCGAAGCCCGGTGCCTTGACGGCAGCGATCTTCAGGCCGCCGCGCAGCTTGTTGACGACGAGCGTAGCCAGAGCCTCGCCCTCGATGTCCTCGGCGATGATGAGGAGCGGACGGCCCGACTGCACCACGGCTTCCAGGATCGGCAGCAGCGCCTGCAGCGACGACAGCTTCTTCTCGTGGATGAGGATGTAGGGGCTTTCCAGCTCGACCGTCATCTTGTCGGGATTGGTGACGAAGTACGGCGAAAGGTAGCCGCGATCGAACTGCATGCCCTCGACGACGTCCAGCTCGAACTCGAGGCCCTTGGCCTCTTCGACGGTGATGACGCCTTCCTTGCCGACCTTCTCCATGGCCTCGGCGATCTTCTCGCCGACTTCGGCGTCGCCATTGGCCGAGATGATGCCGACCTGGGCGATTTCCTGCGTGCCAGCGACCGGCTTCGAACGGGCCTTGAGGTTTTCGACGACCTTGCCGACGGCGAGATCGATGCCGCGCTTCAGATCCATCGGATTGGTGCCGGCCGCAACCGACTTCATGCCTTCGCGCACGATCGCCTGGGCGAGAACGGTGGCGGTGGTGGTGCCGTCACCGGCGGCGTCGTTGGCCTTGCTGGCGACTTCGCGCAGCATCTGCGCGCCCATGTTCTCGAACTTGTCCTTGAGTTCGATTTCCTTGGCGACGGTGACGCCATCCTTGGTGATGCGGGGCGCGCCGAAGCTCTTGTCGATCACGACATTGCGGCCCTTGGGGCCGAGAGTGACCTTCACAGCGTTGGCGAGGATGTCGACACCGGCGAGAATGCGTTCGCGCGCATCGCGCGAAAAGCGTACGTCCTTGGCAGCCATTTTGTAATTCCTTCTAAATTTCGTGGAGTAGACCGACTAGATCAGGCGATGACGCCCAGGATGTCGCTTTCCTTCATGATCAGCAGATCTTCGCCGTCGACCTTGACCTCGGTGCCCGACCACTTGCCGAAGAGCACGCGATCGCCGACCTTCACGTCGAGCGGAGTGATCTTGCCGTCGTCCGAACGGGCACCGGTGCCGGCGGCGACGATCTCGCCCTCGGCGGGCTTTTCCTTGGCGCTGTCGGGGATGATAATGCCGCCAGCCGTCTTTTCCTCGGCCTCAACGCGACGTACGAGCACGCGATCGTGCAGCGGACGAAAACCCATGGGATACTCCCTCTTCCAATAGACAAAAGGTTTGGCACTCTCATGCGGCGAGTGCCAGCGGGCGCGGATATGGGTGGACCCGCCGGGAGCGTCAAGCGGGATGGCCAAAAAATTCTTCCGGACGCGTCAACCTCGGGACGGAACAAGCCCCAGAGCTTCGCGCCTGCGCCAACGCCACAGGAGCATGCCAGCCGCGAACGACAGCCCGGCGGCAAGTCCGATCCATACGCCGACACCGCCCCGCGGGGTGAACAGCCCCAGCGCGATGGCGGTGCCGAAGCCGGGCAGCCAGTAGCTGAACAGCGCGATCATCATTGGCATGCGCGTGTCCTGCAGGCCCCTCAATGCCCCAGCCGCCACCGCCTGCAGGCCATCAACCATCTGGAAGGCCGCGCCGACCGCGAGAAAACGCACGGCCAGCTCGATCATCGCCGCGTTGGCGGGATCGGCGACATCGACATAGGCGGACAATATCCCGCGCGGGGCCAGCAGCATGAGC
>DASWWL010000041.1:0-23146 GCA_036400975.1 Novosphingobium sp.
ACCGCGTCGAAGTGGGTGGAACGCATGGAGGCCGACGGCTTCGTCGGCCCGGCCAACCATGTCGGGCGGCGCGACATCTACCGCGACCGCGACGGCAACCCGCTATAGGCAGCTTTTCTTCTTCATACCCGTGAGGGAACAGCATCTATTACCGAACGGTCCGGCTTCGGCCGCCTGAACCAGAAGCTCCACACTGCCAGGCTTCCGAGCAGCATCATGGCGAGGCCGGAAAACGTCATAACCAGCCGAAACGCCAATCCGCCGACTTTTGCCGCGTGGAGCGGATAGAGCATGTTGAAGCCGCGGGCCTGTGCCGGCAACTTCAAACCATCACGCACTTCGACGAGGTGACCGGTGTCAGCCGCGAAATAGAGCATGGTGCGGCCATTCGGCGTCCATTCTGCCGGCTGCTTCATGCGCAGGCTGATCAGTCCGCTATCCTTGCGCGGCAACGACAGGATACGCATGCGGGCATCGGGGAAGCGTGCCTGCGCCGTTCGCAGCATCGCCCCCCAGTCGAGCTTGTCCGCCAGCTTCGCGCCGATCGGCTGCGGCTGCTTGAGCGCCTTCTCGATCACTGCCGGCGCCGAAGGCCCGAGCACCAGCGCAGTCGTCGGACGAAAGACCAGCGCAACGCCGGTGTAGCAAGACAGCGCGAGCAGCGGCGCAGCAAGGATGCCGAGGTCGCGGTGGTGGCGGAGGATCGACACCCGGCTCATCCGCTTGGGCAGCAGCCTGAATTCGTAGGTCTTGCGATTCTTCCACCAGAGCAGCGCACCGGAAATCACGAAAAACAGGCCGCACAGGCCGGCGATGCCGATCACGATCTCGCCGCTGTCGCCCGCGAAAAGATGATGGTGCAAATCGAACAGCCAGATTTCGGGCCGTTCCCACTGGCTGGCCCAGTTGGCAACGGGATTACCCGCCTGATCGACATAGGCTCCGGCACCCCCGTCCATCCGCAAGCGATGAAGCCCGAAGCTGTCACTGGCGAAGCTGATGCTCTCCGGGCGATGCGCGGGATCGGCCATAAGCCGCTCGACCGTGGCGGATATCGCTGCCGTATCCGTTACCAGCGCGTCATGGACGTGCGGCAACATGACCCAGGCGTCGCGGTGGACGAGCAGCGCGCCGGTGAGGCCAAGAAGCGCCAGCACCAGCCCGATCAATCCGCCCGTCCAGCGATGGATGAGTTCGAGCGCGCTCAGAAACGATAATCCCAGCCCAGAGTGAACGTACGGCCCCGTCCGGCGAATATGGCGAAATTGTCGGCCGGCAGGCGGGTGTCGCTGGAGTAATCGATGTAGAATTTGTCGAACAGGTTCTGCACCGAAAGGCTCACTCCACCGAAGCCGGTGTCGTAGCGGATCGATGCGTCGGTAAGCGCATAGCCGCCGAAATCGTTATTGCTCAGCCTTTGCGGGTGCAGTGGATTGGCATCATCCGCTGCCCGGGCAAGCCCGTCGAACCGGCGCGAGAAATATATCTGATGCTGTATGATCGCCGACAGCGGCCCACGATCGTAGCTCAGCGACAAATTCAACCGGTCGGGTGAGATATTGGCGCCATCGAGATCGGAATCGACGACACCATCGTTGTTGCTGTCGAAGCGTCCCTTGAGATGCGCATAGCCGATCCCGGCGCGCAGTCCCTGGATGGGAAGTTGCGCCCGCAAGCTGAGCTCAAGCCCTTCGATCGCCACCTTCTGTCGTTGGACATCGAAGACGCCAAGCGCGTTCGCGATCAGAAGCTGGCCATTCTTGCTGCTCGACCAGAAATAGGTTGCGCTCGCATCAAGCGGGCCACGCTTGATTTCGACGCCGATCTCACGGTTGTTCGAAATGACCGGCGCAATTTCCAGATTGCTGTCGATATCGATGCCAGGACGGCTGAAGGCCCGGGTGATGCGGCCGATATCGGGCACGGTGAAACCTTCGGCATAGCTCGCATAAGCACGGATGCCGTCCCATGGTTCGAAGACGATGCCGCCGTTCAGAAGGAGATCGTCGAATTTTGGCGCACCGCCGGCGACTGCGACGCCGCCATAGCTTGCTGCGCCACAAGGAGTGGCCGTAGGCGGGGTGGTGCAAGCGACGAAGGTCGTCGATGCCAGAGTGCGGTAATCGGGAATCCTGATCCGAACATTTTCCCAACGCGCCCCGCCGGCAAGACGCACCATGCCGTCGAACAACTTGAGGTTGGCCTGGGCAAAGGGCGCAAGACTGCGGAAGTCGCTGGGGGGCACCCATGCCCGATTGGTGGCGATCAGCGCTTGCTCGGTCTTGTCGGCCAGAGCATCGAAGCCGATTGTAGCGGTAAGCGCATTCAATATCGTGCGCTCATAGCTGAACTTGGCGCCCAGCTTGCGCGAACGATTCTGCGACTGGTCGAAGAGGGTATTCACTGGCGCGATCGCAGGGTCCTGAAATGTCGCCTGCGTCGCAATCTCTCCGCCGAAAGTATCTCTGCTGCGGTTGAAGAAGATCTGGCTGACGAAATTGCCACCCCACAGATCGCTGTCGGTATAGGACAGGGCAATGCTTTCCGTGCGGCTGGCGGCCGGCTGGCCCGGAGGATTTCCGCGGATCGCGCTGGTCGGCATGTCCTGAAGCGGGCTTCGCCATGGACGCCGGATACCCGGCACGGCGACATAGTCACCATCGCCCTTCATCTCGAAACGGCTGGCGATCAGGTCGAGTCGGCCGGTTGGCGTGATTGCATAGCCAAGGCGCGCGAAGAAGTTGGTGGTCCGCGAATCCTGCGTTTCGCCCTGCGTCAGGTTCAAGCCGACACGGCGATCCTGCCCGTCGTAGAACACGCCGCGCTTCTCGAACGTCGCGCCGATCGTCGCGTCGAAATCGCCGGCCTTGTATTGAACCAGGCCGCCCACCTTGCCGCCTAGTCCGTCGTCATGGAAGCTATTGTCGGCGCTGCCCTGCAACAGGACTCGCCCGCTCACGCCCTCCTTCTCGGGCGCGCCGACCGTCACCTGATTGACGATACCGCCGGTGCCGCCAATCCCCTGCAACGCGTTCGAGCCGTAGATCAGTTCGACGCGATCGACGAAGAAGCCGTCGATAGTGAAGCCGTCACGGCTGCCGTCGCGCAGCGGCGTCGACTGGGGGATGCCGTTGATCGCATAGAGCGGCGAACGCCCGCGCAGAGTTTCACCTGCGCCGGTCAGCTTCTGCCGTGTCGGCGAGAACGAAGGCGTGAGGGTCGCTACAGCATCGGTGACCGATCCCGAAATGGCAATCTGTTGGTCGAGCGCCCGCTTGCCGACGACATCCACGGTCAGCGGCAGAGCATTGGCCGGCAGCGCGGTGCGCGCGGCCGTGACCACGATGTCTTCAGCCGCGCCGGCCTCGGCCCAAGCGGGGCCGGTGGTCGATACCACCGCGACAGCGACCAGACTGGCAGCCCACTTCAATTCTCCACGCATGCGTTCGACCTTGTCCTGCTCCAGCAGTCGCCGCTAACAGGACAGATGCGTTAATGCAATGCATTCGCAATAGCGGTGGAGTGGGTCAATTTCCGTCGAGCAGATCGCCCAACCCGCCAAGCACAGAACCTTCGCCCCGATTCTGTCCGCCCCGGCTGCCCGCTGCGGCCAGCATCCGCCCCGCGAGGCGCGAGAACGGCAGAGACTGAATCCAGACCTTGCCTGGCCCACGCAGCCGCGCGAAGAACAGGCCTTCGCCGCCAAACAGCACGCTGCGCACGCCGCCCGCCGCAATCACATCGAAATCCACGCTGGGCGTGTAGGCAGCGACACAACCGGTATCGACATGCAGTTCCTCACCAGCCGTCAGTTCGCGTTCGACCAGGGTGCCGCCCATCTGCACGAAGACCCAGCCATCGCCTTCGAGCCTCTGCATGATGAACCCTTCACCACCGAACAGACCGGTGAGGATACGCCGCTGGAAATGTACGCCGATCGATACGCCCCGCGCCGCTGCCAGAAAGCTATCCTTCTGACAGATCAGCGCGCCGCCATAGGTATCGAGCTTGATCGGCAGGATAGAACCGGGCACCGGCGAGGCGAACGCGACACGCGCCTTGCCGGCGCCGTTATGGGTGAACACAGTGGTGAACAGGCTTTCACCCGTGACCAGCCGCTTGCCTGCGCCGAGGAGCTTGCCCATGAAGCCGCCCTCGGCGCCGCGCCCGTCGCCGAACACGGTGGTCATCGACACGCTGGCGTCCTTCCACACCATAGCACCCGCCTCGGCCACAGCGCTTTCGCCCGGATCCAGTTCAATCTCGAGGAACTGAAGTTCCTGTCCCTTGATCTCGAAGTCAATGTCGTCGGCCAGTTCGGCATTGCGGGTGTGAGACCATGGGCTGGAAGACATCGGTGCGTTCCTTTCGCTGTGTTGCCGGGCTGCATAGAACAACGCTGTAACAGGTAGAAGTCGACGACTTGCGAAACCATATGAAGTGCGAGAGGAGACCATGATGCGCGTCGGCACCGTCCGGGAAATCAAGAACCACGAATACCGTGTCGGTCTGACGCCGGAGAGTGCGCGCGAACTCGTCGCGCATGAGCACGAGGTCTGGGTGGAAACCGGCGCGGGCAGTGGCATCGGCGCGTCCGATCGAGACTATGAAGTGGCGGGCGCGGCGATACAGCCCGACGCGGCCACGATCTTCGCCGGTTGCGAAATGATCGTGAAGGTCAAGGAACCGCAAACGGCAGAACGCGCGATGCTGCGTGAGGGGCAAATTCTATATACCTACCTCCATCTCGCACCAGACCCGGAACAGACGGCGGACCTCGTCGGATCGGGTGTGACCGCGATCGCTTATGAGACGGTGACTGGTCCCGGGAACACACTGCCGCTGCTCAAGCCGATGAGCCAGGTTGCTGGACGCATGTCGATCCAGGCCGGGGCGACCGCACTCGAAAAAGCGCATGGCGGACGCGGTGTCCTGCTGGGCGGGGTGCCCGGAGTCCTTCCGGCGCGCGTCATGGTACTGGGCGGCGGCGTGGTCGGCTTCAACGCCGCGCAGATGGCGGTCGGACTTGGCGCCGACGTAACCATTCTCGATCGCGATCCCGAAGTGCTGGAGCGACTGGGCATTCATTTCGAAAGCCGCGCGAAGACCCGCTTTTCCAACAGTTCGAACATCCGTCAGATGCTCTGCGAGGCGGAACTGGTGATCGGCGCGGTGCTGGTGCCCGGCGCAGCCGCGCCAAAGCTGGTGACGCGCGACATGCTGGCGTGCATGAAACCCGGCGCGGTGCTCGTCGATGTCGCCATCGATCAAGGCGGATGCTTCGAGACATCGCATCCGACTACTCATGACAATCCCACCTTCGTGGTCGATAGCATCGTACATTACTGCGTCGCCAACATGCCCGGCGCGGTCGCCCGCACGAGCACATATGCGCTCAATAACGTCACACTACCCCACGCACTGCATATCGCCGACATGGGCTGGCGCGAGGCGCTGCGCGCCAATCCCCACCTTGCCAACGGGCTCAACGTTCATGCCGGTCAGGTGACACACGAAGCGGTAGCGCGCGAGTTGAGCTATGCCTACATTCCCGCCGCGAAAATTATCGGATAGTTTGTCCGGCGGTTAACTCCATCTTGAGCAGCCCGGCGCAATATGCCGGACATGCGGTGGAGGATGACCGGCCATCTATGGCTTTTGCTATGCGCGCTTGCCGCAGCAGCGCCGGCATTCGCCGCGAGCTTCCCCCATGGATCGGCATGTCTCGCCGCCGCCAACGCGAATGAAGATTACCGCGCTTTGTCCGGTGATCCGGCCCGTTGGCATTGCCGAATCGAGGACTGGTCGATCCATGCCCCCAGGCTGATCCTGCGTTTCGATCTGCGAAAAGCGTCCGAAGCGCCTGATTTCCTCGTTACCAGGCTGACCCGATTCCATTCCATGCGCATCAGCGTCATCGATGGAACCGGAAAGGCAGCAAGCCGGAGGTTGACCGAAACCGACTGGAAGCCCGCGACGACCGATTGGACGATGTCCACCAAACTGCCCCGCATCGATGGAGCTCCCGCAGCGATTTTCGTCGAAATCGATGGACCGCGCCATCTCGGTATGCTGACCGATGCCCGACTGGTCGCGGGACGCGAAGCCATTCCCGCATCCCCCCGCCACGAACTGCTGATCGCCATGCTTTGCGGGATGCTGTGCATGCCGCTGCTGTTCAATCTCGCGTTCTATCGCGTCCTCAGCGAACGCTTCCTGTTCTGGCATGCGCTCTCCACGACATTCATGCTCGCACACACGCTGATAACGTCGGGATTGATCAACCGCTTCACCGCGCTGTCGCTCGATCAACTCAGCATCGCCTCGACCACGATGGTGGGCGGCGGCATCATCACGGCATCCTTCTTCGCCGCCGATCTTATCGAGACGGGAAAGCTAGATCCGCTGCACCGCCGCGCATTGCGCTGCGTAGTATTCTGGGTGCCGCCCTGGACATTATTCTACCTCTTCGCCGAAGGGCCGTTGCTGGCGCTGGCCGCTCCGCTCTACCTGGCGTCGTTCCTGCCGCTGATAGTCCTGTTCGTCTGGGTTATGGCGGTCGCCTATGCGCGTGGGAGCCGTGCGGTCTATTTCCAGCTTGCGGCATGGACTCCCATGATGGTGACCTCGCTGGTCCGCATCGTCTCCTCGCTCGGCGCGACGGACACGCCATTGGAGATGCTGGTCGAGCAGCACTATGCCATGGGCCTGGAAGTCATCATCACCTCGCTCGGCGTGATCGACCGGCTGATAACGATCCGCCGCCAGCGCGACCTGGCTCTTGCCGAAATGCGCATCTTCGAGGATCGCGCCGATCGCGATCCGCTGACTGGCCTGTTCAATCGTCGCGCTATCGAGCAACGCTTCGCCACACTTCATGCCGAAGGCTTTCGCGCCATGGCGGTGCTCGATCTCGACAAGTTCAAGTCGATCAACGACACGCATGGCCATATGAAGGGCGACGCCGTGCTGTGCGCCGCCGCCAGCGCGCTCGCGCCCGATCCGGATACGATCGCGGTACGTCTGGGCGGCGAGGAATTCCTGCTCCTGCTGCGCGGCCATGACATCGCCGTTCGCGCCGACCGCCGCCGGCAGGCGATCGCGACGCGTATCGCCGCCGAAGTGCCCGGGCTCGACCGCATCGTCACCGCCAGCATGGGGCTGGTCGAAACACCAGCAGACGGTACGCTGACGACCGACTTTTCACGACTCTATGCGCATTGCGACCGCTTGCTCTATGAAGCCAAGGATGCGGGCCGCAATCGGACGATGCAGGAGAAACTGCAAATCTTCTCGGGGCGACGCATCGCCGCCTGATCAGTCGAGGAAACGTGCCGCCACTTCCGCAGGCACGCGAACCACTCGCTCGGTCTCGCGGTCTATCATTACCCAGGTAGTGCGCGCGCTGACGATCGCCTTACCGGCGTGATTGCGAAAATCCACCCGACGATCGAAGCGGGCAATGGCCGGTGGATCGGGAACGAAGGTCTCCGCCAACACGCTTTCGCCAAGGCGGATATTGCCGCGATAATCGATCTCGTGCCGAGTGACGAGCCAGGCATAAGTCGCGACATGCTCGGGCGTGGCGGCCGCTTCCCAATGCGCCGTGGCGATCGCTTCCATCCATTGAACCCAGACAGCGTTGTTCACGTGCCCCATCACATCGATGTGTTCGGGACAAGCGGTAAACGTGAGGGCGAACTTCTTCATCCGAACGGCTCCCGGGCAGGACAGGCCTAGATCAATCCGCCATGCCAAGTTGCCACAGGATGAAGGCGAATTCTTCCGCCGTCTCGCGCAGGGATTCGAAACGCCCCGATTTGCCGCCATGGCCCGCGCCCATATTGGTCTTGAGCAGCAGTTCGTTCCGATCGGTCTTCAGCTCGCGCAGTTTCGCCACCCACTTCGCCGGCTCCCAATAGGTCACACGCGGATCATTCAGCCCGGCGGTGACGAGCAGCGGCGGATAGGCCTGGCGCCGGACCTGATCGTAAGGGCTGTAACTGCGGATAAGGTCGAAGGCCGCTTTGTCTTCGATAGGGTTGCCCCATTCCGGCCACTCCCCTGGCGTCAGCGGCAACGAAGCGTCGAGCATGGTCGAGAGCACATCGACGAAAGGAACGTGCGCGGCCACGGCGCCGAACAGCGCCGGATCGGAATTGATCACCGCGCCCATGAGTTCCCCTCCGGCAGAACCGCCCGAGATGCTGATTCTGCCTTGCGAGGTGTAACCGCGCCCGATCAACCCTGTCGCCACATCAACGAAATCGTGGAAGGTATTGGTCCGCCGCTCCAGCTTGCCGGCCTTGTACCAGGCCCGCCCCAGATCATCTCCCCCGCGTATATGTGCGATGGCATAGGCGAAACCGCGATCGACGAGGCTGAGCCGCGAGGTGGAGAAGCCGGGATCGATGGAGATGCCATAGGCGCCATAGCCATAAAGATGCAGCGGCCCACCCTCCGGCCGGTCGCGGCGCATGACGACACTGACGGGAATCGCGGTACCGTCGCGCGCGGTTATTTCCAGCCGCTCCGTGCGATAAAGCGCGGCGTCATAGCCCGAAGGAATCTCCTGCACCTTCAGCACTTCCAGCCGTTTGTCGGCGAGGTGATAGTCAAAGACCGTCGAAGGGCTGACCATGCTTTCGTAAGACAGCCGAAGCTTGTCGACCGCCCATTCGGGATTGTCGCCAAGACCAGCCGAATAGCTGGCCTCGGGGAAAGTGACCGGCTCGACACGGGCGGGATCGTCGTAATAGCGCAGTTCAATCTGATCGAGCCCCGCGCGGCGACCCTCGACGATGTAGAAATCGCGAAACAGGTCGAATCCCGTCAGGTAGAACGCGTCCGTGCCTTCGATCAGCGTTCGCCATTCGCCGGGCAACGCGAGCGGCGCGGTGGCAAGACGGAAGTTTTCATGCGTATCGTTGGCATGGATGAAGAGCGTGCCGTCACGCTCATCGACATCGTATTCCACGCCTTTCCGACGCGGTTTCACCAGGATCGGCGCGGCCAGCGGATCGGCAGCGGGGATCAGGCGGACTTCGCTGGTTTCATGATCCGATGCGGCAACGATCAGCCATTTCTCGTTCGCCGACAGCGAACTTCCGACACGAAACCCTTCGTCGTCCTCGTGATAAAGCTCGATGTCACTTGAGATATCCTGCCCCAGCCAGTGCAGCCGCGCATTGTCGGTGCGCCAGTTCTCATTGGCGAGCGAATAGACCAGACCCTTGTCGTCGGCGACCCAGACCAGCGACGAAAGCGTTCCCGGAATTTCGTCGGGCAAGAGTTCGCCGGTAGCAAGGTCCCTGATCCGCGCGGTGAACCGTTCGGAGCCGTTGTCGTCGACCGCATAAGCGAGCAGTTTGCCATTATTGCTGACGGAGATCGCGCCGAGCCGGAAGTACTCCTTACCTTCGGCGAGCGACACTTCGTCCAGGAGAAGCTCGTCGACGCCGCCCGCCACGGGACGACGCCACCACTTCTTGTATTCGGCCCCTTCCTCGAATTCGATCCAGTAGAGGAAATCGCCATCCTTCTGCGGCACCGACTTGTCCGCTTCCTTGATGCGGCCACGCATCTCCTGGAAGAGGGCCTCGACAAGAGGCTGGTGCGGTTCCATCCGGGCTTCGAACCAGGCGTTCTCGGCTTCGAGATGAGCGAGAACATCCTTGTCCGTCACTTCGGGATAACCGGGGTCACGCAGCCATGCGTAATCGTCGAACACGGTCACGCCATGATGCGTGAAGCTGTGGGGCTTTTTCGCCGCCACTGGTGGCACAAGCCTTGTGGTATCGCTCATACCCCCGCAAATATGGTGAGTGGACAAGGACTACAACCATGCTGATGCACACTCATGAAGCCCGGCTCGATGCACTTCGCCGCGAACTGAGGACGCGGGGCCTCGACGGCTTCGTCGTGCCGATCTCCGACGAACACATGAGCGAGTACGTCGGCGGCTATGCGCAGCGGCTCGCGTGGCTTACCGGCTTTGGCGGATCGGCGGGAACCGTGGCGGTGCTGACCGATCCGGCCTTGGAACCGGCGGCGGCGATCTTCGTCGACGGGCGCTACACCCTGCAGGTGCGCGATCAGGTGGACGGCAGGCTCTATGCCTACGAAGGCGTACCGCAGACTAGCGTAGCCCAATGGCTTGGCGAACATGCGCCGCCAGGTGCGAAGATAGGCTACGACGCCTGGCTGCACGGCAAGCCCTGGGTCGCCGCCGCGACCAAGGCGCTTGCGGAGAAAGGCGGCGCACTGGTCGCGGTGGCAAGCAACCCGATCGATGCCATCTGGAGCGATCGGCCCGCGCCCTCCGCCGCACCTGCGCTGGTGCATGAAGACCGCTATGCGGGGCAGGCGAGCGAAGCCAAGCGCGCCGCCGTGTCGGAATGGCTGGCAGACAGGAAGCTGGATGCGGTGGTGATCTCCGCGCTGGACTCGATCGCCTGGCTGCTCAACATCCGGGGCAGCGATGTGGAACGGACCCCGGTGGCGCTGTCCTACGTAATCGCTCTCGCCGATGGTACGGCAGAGTTCTTCATCGATCCGGCGAAAGTGACGCCGGAACTGCGGGCGCATCTCGGCAATGCCGTGCGGATCCTACCACGCGATCGGTTCGCCGCCGCGCTGGCGGACCTCAAGGACAAGCGCGTCTCCGTCGATCCCGACCATGCGGTGCAGGCAATCTTCGCCGCGCTGGAGAGTGCGGGCGCGGAAATCATCGAGGAACGCGATCCCACCGTCCTGCCCAAGGCCTGCAAGAATACCGCCGAACGGCAAGGCCATCGCGATGCGCAAGTCCGCGACGGCGTGGCGGTCGTGCGCTTTCTTCACTGGCTGTCCGAGGAGGCACCCAAAGGGGGGGTGAACGAACTCGCCGCCGCCGAAAGACTGCATCAGTTTCGCCAGGATACGGGTGATCTTCGTGATCTTTCATTCGACACCATCTCCGGCGCAGGCCCGAACGGCGCGATCGTGCACTACCGGGTGAGCGAGGAAACCAGCCGCCGGCTCGATCCGGGCAGCGTCTACCTGGTGGACTCGGGCGGGCAATATCCGGATGGCACCACGGATATCACGCGCACAGTCTGGATCGGTCCGGTGGAAGCTGACACAGAAGTCAGGGATCGCTTTACCCGCGTGCTTCAAGGCAACATTGCATTGGCTCGCGCGACTTTTCCCAAGGGCACGCGGGGCAGCCAGCTTGACGTCCTGGCACGGCAATTCCTGTGGGCGGCGGGGCTGGACTATCAGCATGGCACCGGCCACGGCGTCGGCAGCTTCCTGTCGGTGCACGAAGGGCCACAGCGCATCGCCAAGTCGGCCGGCGCGCAAGGTGGCACCGAGCAGGAATTGCTGCCTGGCATGATCCTGTCCGACGAACCCGGCTACTACAAGGCCGGCGCCTACGGCATCCGTATCGAAAACCTGCTTCTGGTCGAAGAGCGCGAGATCGATGGAGCGGAAGGCGATTTCCTTGGTTTCGAGACGCTGACGCTGGTGCCGATCGATCGTGCCCTGATCGACGTGTCCCTGCTTTCTCGCGCCGAGATCGACTGGTGGAACGCCTACCACGCGCACGTACTAGAGGTCATCGGCCCGCGCGTGGATGGCGCGGCGAGGGCATGGCTGGAGACAGCATGCAGCCCGATCGATCCAGCGCTTGCCGGCAGATGAACGGAAGCCGCCGCCTGTGACAATTGGCGACAAAAACGCCCCGCTCCGGCATAATGCCGCGACAACGCGACTCTACAAAGACCACAAGGAAGCCGCGCGGTGCTCCTTCCCCTCCCCCTTCGAACGTGCCGCGCGGCTTCCGGCCTTTCCCCACCGGGGACACTGACTGGAGATCCAAGATGAAGACGTTCGCCGCCAAACTTGCGATCGCGATTTCGCTCGTGGGCGCTGTAGTGGCCGGAACGGCCTATGCCCAGCAACCGGCGCTGGGGCAGCACGATCGCACCGTCACCCGCGCCGAGGCCCAAACAAAGGCCGCCGAACTGTTCACCCGCATGGACGCCAACAAGGATGGCAAGCTCGACGCCGCCGACCGCAGCGCCCGCCGCAACATGGTTTTCGACCGACTCGACACTGACAAGAACGGCACCATATCGCGTGAGGAATTCAGCGCCCGTCCCCAACGCGCCGAAGGCGAAGCCGGCCGACCCGATCGCTGGAGCGGACGCATGCATCCTGGCGGACATGGCCGCCATTACGGCGACGGCTTTGGCCGTCTTACCGGAAGCGACGGCCCGGTCACCCAAGTCGAATTCACCGCCCGCGCACTCCAGCGCTTCGATCAAGCCGATGCCAACAAGGATGGTCGGGTGACGAAGGAGGAACGCCAAGCGGCCCGCGCTTCGATGCGTGCGCAGTGGCAGAACCGCACGGGCGCCAAGCCTGCGCCAACGAATTGAAGTCTGACGTGGAGATGCTTGACGGATGAATGATGCCGCATCGATCCGGCTGCTTCTTGTCGATGACGAGGCAGCTCTGCGCGAACCTCTGGCGGACTATCTGGTCCGTCAGGGGTTCGACATCGTGCAGGCTTCGAGCGCCGCCGAAGCGCGCGGGCATTTGCGCGAAATGACACCCGACCTCGTGCTTCTCGACATCATGATGCCCGGCGAGGACGGCCTTTCGTTCTGCCGCCATCTGGTCGAGGCGAAAGCGATCCCTACGATCTTCCTGACGGCTCGCGGCGAGGCGACCGATCGTATCGTCGGACTGGAGATCGGCGCCGACGACTATGTCGTGAAACCTTTCGAACCGCGCGAGCTTGTTGCGCGCATTCGCAGCGTCCTTCGCCGCGCGAACCGTGGCTCTCCGCCCACCGAGGACGAACTGTTCGAATTCGAAGGCTGGAAGCTCGATCCTCTGAAACGCCGCCTCACCGACCCCGAAGGCGCGGTGGTTGCGATTTCGTCGGTCGAGTTCCGCCTGCTGATGGCTTTCCTGGAAAATCCTCGCCAGGTGCTCGATCGCGACCGGCTGCTCGACATGGTCCAGGGCCGCGAGGCGCACCTGTTCGATCGCGCCGTCGATAACCAGGTAAGCCGCCTGCGCCGCAAGATCGAGATCGACAGCCGCAACCCCCAGATCATCCAGACGGTCTGGGGCGGTGGCTATATGCTCGCCACCGATGTGCGACGGATCGTCACCTGATGCGGCGGCTGTGGCCCAGAAGCCTGATGGGCCAGATGCTTCTGGCCGTCGCAGCGGCGCTGCTGCTGGCACAAGGGATCGGCGCGGGGCTCGCCTACAAGGCCACGGCCGAACGTCGCGAAGCCGCACTGCTGCATTCGGCCGCCTTTCGTCTTCTGGTCGCAACGCGCGGCGAAAAGGCGCTTCCGCCTTTCATGCGGTCCGGGCATCCCAACCGCGGCCATGGCTTTCGGGTCGAAAGGCGTCCGGATTCACCGCTGCGGGTGAACGAAGAGCATGATGGCAAGGCCGAGACCGAGCTTCGGCGCATTCTCGCCGAACAGGATCTGACCGTAGGCAAAATCGTGGTCTTCCGTCGCGACGTGGAAGAAGATCCTACCGCCCGGCGGCGCATCGAGCAGCAAGACCGCGTGCTGCAGCGAAAGCATGACCGTCCCAAGGACGTGCTTATCGCGGGTATCGAACTACCCAACGGACAGGGCTGGATAGTCGCCCGGGTATTCGGGCCTCTGGGCGAACGCGAGATCGTCCTTACCCTGCTGATCCAGACTCTGCTGATCTACGCCGTGCTAGTTGGCGCAATGGGTTTGATCCTGCGCCGCATCACGCGCCCCCTCGCCGCGCTGACCAACAGGCTTGAACAGTTTGCCGAAACGCGCAACCTAGATGGGCAACTCGCGCCGCAAGGCCCCGACGACATGCACCGCCTCATCATCGCGCATAACGCCATGGAGACGCGCATCGCCGCGCTGCTCGACGAGAAGGACGTGATGCTGGGGGCCATCGGACATGACCTCAAGACGCCATTGGCCGCCCTGCGCGTGCGTATCGAGAACGTCGAGGACGACGACGAGCGCCAGCGAATGGCCGCCACTATCGAGGATATCGTGCGCACGCTCGACGATATTCTGTCGTTGGCGCGCGTCGGCCGCCCGAGTGACCCGCTGGAACGGACCGAGTTGTCGTCCATGGTCGCCTCGATCGTCGAGGAATACGAAGACATGGGCGAACCGGTGACGCTGGAAGATACTTTGCGGCTCGTGATGCCGCTGCGGCCTACCTGGCTGCGCCGCGCCTTGCGCAACCTTATCGGCAACGCGGTCCGCTATGGCCACTCCGCGCATGTCTCGCTGGCGCGCGAAACCGATATGGCGGTGATCCGCGTGGAGGATGACGGACCCGGCATTCCGCCCGATGACATCGACCGCATGCTCGAGCCATTCTCGCGCGGAGAGCCCTCACGCAATAGCGAAACCGGCGGTGCAGGTCTTGGCCTGACCCTTGCGCGAGCCATTGCAGAACAGCATGGTGGCTCGCTGACGCTGGCCAACCGCCTTGGTCCGAACGGAGCCACCCAGGGGCTTGCGGCGATTCTGCGGTTGCCGATCAGCGCAACTTGACGAGATCCTCGGCAATCGCACCGGCGCGCCTGTTTCGCAGGATGCCGCAATTGCGCACCCGCTCCAGCGTACGCTCCAGTTCCAGCGCGCCCGGTTTGCCGGCGAAGCGCGGACGCAAGTCGCGGGCAAGCTGATCGGCCCGATCGACCGAGCAGAAGCGATTGAACATCTGCGGGAAACGCGCGGCGTAGAAAATGCCGCCGCTGCCATTGAGCAGCTTGTCGAGGTTCTTCTTCACCCAGGCATAGCCCAGCTCGCGCGTCGAATTGGTCTGCATCACGCCGGAAAGAAGGTCGCGCTTTTCGCTGGGGCGCAGCCGTGGATCGTCGAAAGCGAGCAGCCACCGCGCGATCTTGAGCGATCCGCTTTCAGCGATAGCGCTCAGGGCGGTCGGCCTGAATATCGGATCCTCGGAAGCAAGCGCCTTGTCCATCAGCGCCCGCGCGGCAAGCACCTCGCCATCTCCGAGCCTGATATCGAAGGCAATGCCGAACCATGCCGGATCGAGCGCGGCGACGTCGCCTGCCATGAACGCATCCACCGCTTTCGCCAGCCTGGTCCGCGTCGGCGCATCACGGCCGATCAGCGCCAGGCGCTCGATCACTTGCACGCGCCGTTGCGTGATCTCGGGATTCTCATGTGCATAGGCGCCGGCACGGGGATCGAGGCCGAAACGATCGGCCAGCGGACGGTAGATGCGCCATACGAACCGCCGCCACGACCGGCGCGCCTCATCGTCGGCCATGCCCGCGCCGACGAGGGAGGAAAGCGCATCGAGCGCAGAGTCAGCGGCATAGCTGTCGGGATGATCGACCAGCTTGCGGGCCAGCGCCGCAAGCTGGTCGGTTCCGGCACGCCCGGCGATGACGCTCGATGCGAGAGAATCCGACAATGCCTGCGCTTCGCCACCGGTCAGCTTGTCGGCCGATGCGATCAGCGCGTTCCAGTCGTCGCGGGGCAATTCGAAGCGGTAATAGCCGGTGCCTCCCGCGTTGGGGATCAACGGGTCAGTGCCAGGCATGGTCACGTGCATGCTCTGATCGGTAAGCAACTCGCATTTCCGCTCTTTGCCGCGCCGCAGACACATGGGCACGCCCCAGCGCATCTCCGGCGGCTGACCGATCAGCACGTAGCGGCTTTGCGTAACAGTGTAGCCATCGCCCTCATGGGTGAAGGTCAACAGCGGCACGCCCTGCTGGTCGGTAAAACTGCGCATGGCCGGCACGATCCGGGGATCGCCTGCCGCTTCCGCCATGGCGGTGAAGAAATCAGTGCTGGTGGCGTTACCATAGCGATGCGCCGCCATATAGCGTCGCACGCCTTCGCGAAATTTAGCATCGCCCATGAAAGCAGCGATCATGGCCACTACATGGCCGCCCTTGCCATAAGTGATGCGGTCGAAGGCCGCGTCGATCTCGCTGTTCGCGCGGATGTCCTGACGGATCGGCCGTCCGGCGATCAACGTATCCGTTTCCATGGCGGCAAAGCCTTCGGCCAGCGCGCCCGCGCCGATATTGAGGTCGGGCCGCCATTCCTCGCCAATGCGATATCCCATCCAGTTGGCAAAGCTCTCGTTAAGCCAGATATCGTCCCACCATGCCGGCGTGACGAGGTCGCCGAACCACTGGTGCGCGAGCTCGTGGCTGACAACCATGCCGAAGCGCCGTTTCTGCGGCGTCGGCGCATTGCGATCCATGACAATCAGCGCGTCGTCGTAAAGGTCAGCGCCGGCGTTCTCCATCGCACCGGGCATGATCGGCGAGGTTATCTGATCGAGCTTGGGATAAGGAAACGCATCACCGAAGTAATCTTCGAGCCGCATCACGATCTGCTTCGAACCTTCCAAGGCGAAGTCCAGCTTGCCGGCGTTCTCGCGCGTCGACACGATCCGCAGCGGCAGAGGCAGCTTACGCTGCGGCGTGGGCGGCACTTCGCCTGAAACCATCGTGAACGGGCCGACCATCATCGCGACGAGATAGGTCGGCAGGGGCAGCGTCGGCGCATAGCGGTGCACATCGAGCTTGCCTTCAGACGTGACCGAAACTTCCGACGCGTTGCTTATCGCGGCCAGACCCGGCGGCGTCCGCAGGGTGACCGTGAACGGCGTCTTGAAGGAAGGCTGATCGAAGGAAGGAAAGACCGCGCGCGCATCGATCGACTGAAGCTGGGTCCAGCTATACCAGTCGTTGCCGACCTTGACGCGAAACATGCCGGCGGGGCCGTCATTGAACGGCGCGTCATATTCGAACGAAAGCGTCGCCGGGCCACGGATCAGGGGCTGGGAAAAGCTCAACACCGATACGCCCGTGGGATCGGCCTGCCGCCAGACCCCCGGTATGGTCTGGCCGTTTATCCGGATCTCGGCCTTGCGCATCGAAAGGTTATGGCCATGCAGGAAGATGACCGGTGTTGGTTCCTTCAGCTCGACATCGATCTCTACCCGACCGGAAAAGCGGTCCTTCGACGGATCGACGGTGAGGTCGAGGCGATAGGCCTTCGGCACCACCTCGTCGCCCAGCTTGCCCGGCGGGATAGCCAGTGTCGCATTGGCCCGACCCTGGGATTTTTTCGCCGCCGCGGGCGCGCCCGTAAAGAGCGCCAGCGACAGAAGCACGAGCAGGAAAGCCCGTAAGCAGGCGGACTTCAACGGAGCAGGCCTCCGAGCAGACCACGCGCGAATTGCCCCAGCCCAGGAAAGCCGATCATCTTGCCTAGCTCTGTGCCGATAGAACCGGCAGCCGCGCCGGCGGCGGTCTTGACCGGCGAGGCGCTGCTCTTGCGCCCGGTCATCTGCCGCGCGATCATGGTGCCGGCAGATGACGCGGCAGCGCCGATCGCGGCCTTGCCCGCCTTCTCCCACAGGCTTGTCGACTTGCGCGGCTGCGCGCGGACGGTTTCCTCGCCCTCGCTGCGCGCCTGCTCCGCGACTTGCGCCGCATCGGCCGCTTTGCGGGCCAGCACTTCGAAAGCCGATTCGCGATCGATCGCGGTGTCGTATTTGCCTTCGCAGGGGCTGATCGATTGTACGATCGCGCGCTCCTTGGGCGTTACCGGACCCAGCCGAGAGCTAGGCGGAGCAATCAGGGTGCGCTGCACGATCGAAGGGCTGCCATCGTCGTTCAGCGTCGAGACCAACGCCTCACCCACCTTCAACTCGGTGATGACCTGCGCGACATCGAGATCCGGATTGATGCGGAAAGTCTCTGCCGCAGCCTTGATCGCCTTCTGGTCACGCGGGGTAAAGGCGCGCAGCGCATGTTGCACGCGGTTGCCCAATTGCCCTGCGATTTTCTCGGGAATGTCGATCGGGTTCTGTGAAATGAAATAGACGCCCACCCCCTTCGAACGGACCAGCCGCACAACCTGTTCCACCTTTTCCAGAAGTGCGTCGGGCGCATCCTCGAACAGCAGATGCGCCTCGTCGAAGAAGAAGACGAGCTTGGGCTTGTCGGGGTCGCCTACCTCGGGCAGCGCTTCGAACAGCTCGGACAGCAGCCACAGAAGGAAAGTGGCGTAGAGCTTCGGGCTCTGCATCAGCTTGTCGGCGGCAAGGATGTTGACATAGCCCTTCCCGTTGTCGTCCGCCCTGATGAAGTCGGCGATCTCGAAGGCGGGTTCACCGAAGAACCTGTCCGCCCCCTGGCTCTCAAAGGCGAGCAATTGCCGCTGGATGGTGCCGACGCTGGCCTTGGTGACGTTGCCGTATTTCGTCGCCAGCTCAGACGCACATGCCGCCGTTTCGGCCAGCACAGCCTGCAGGTCTTTCAGGTCGACCAGCAGCCAGCCGTTGTCGTCGGCATAACGGAACGCGATGTTGAGTACGCCTTCCTGCGTTTCGTTGAGACCCATCAACCGCGCCAGCAGCAAGGGACCCATCTCAGAAATCGTCGTGCGGATCGGATGGCCCTGTTCGCCATAAAGATCCCAATAGATTGCCGAATTGTCGTGATAGGCATAGTCGGTAAGCCCGATTTCCTGCGCTCGCGCTTCCAGTATCTTGGCGTTCTTGAACTCGGGGCTACCCGACATGGCAATGCCCGAAAGATCGCCCTTCACATCGGCCAGGAACACCGGGACGCCGGCGGCGGAGAACTGCTCGGCGATGGTCTGGAGCGTCACGGTCTTCCCGGTGCCGGTCGCCCCCGCGATCAACCCGTGGCGGTTCGCCCTGCCCAGCCGCAAAACCTGCCGCTCGCCATTGGCGCCTAGCCCCAGGAAGATTTCGTCCATCGCATGCTCCAGCAAACTCTTCCGGGAAAGGTGTATCGGGCGAACGGCTTTTTGCAAGGCCGGCAAGGGGACGCTAGAAGCACCTCGCATGACGGAGCCGTTCATCCTGCTCGACGACGCGCGGCCTGAAGGGGCAAGCGATGCGCGACTCTATCGCGGACCGGCGGAACTGGTCGTCGCGCGCCGGATCGACCAGGTCGAAGATGCGCTGAAGCGTATCGAGGTTCTTGCGGGGCAGGGCATGCACCTGGCCGGCTATCTGGCCTACGAGGCCGGCCTTGCGCTGGAGCCCAGGCTGGCGCCGCTTGCCGCGTCCCGAACGGGTGCGGCCGGTCCGCTGGTATGGTTCGGCGCCTTTGCCGATTGCGAAACGATCCCGGCCGCTGAAGTGCCACAGTGGCTGGCCGCCCATGCGAAAGGACCCGGGTCGGTCGGCGCGTTCGATCCGCAGCTTTCATTCGGGGGATACGCCGCCGCCTTCGCCCGCCTGCAGGAGGCGATCCGCGCGGGTGACATCTACCAGGCCAACCTCACCTTCCCGCTCGCGGCAAGCTGGCGCGGCGATCCGCTGGCGCTCTATGCGGCGATCCGCCCTGCTGCGGGTGCGGGCTATGGCGGTGTGATATGCGACGGCGCGCACTGGCTGTTGAGCTTCTCGCCCGAGCTGTTCTTCGCGCTGAAGGAGGGCGCGGCCACGGTAAAGCCGATGAAAGGTACGCGCCCGCGCAGCCGTGACGCGGCCGAAGACGCACGACTGGCCGCCGAACTGGCTTCCTCGGCCAAGGACCGTGCCGAGAACCTGATGATCGTCGACCTGATGCGCAACGATCTCTCGCGTGTCGCGCAGCCGGGCAGCGTGCGGGTGGAAAGTCCCTTCGCGGTGGAAACCTATCCGACGGTGCACCAGATGGTCTCGACCGTGCGCGCACGGCTTCAGTCCGGCAGGAACGCGATCGACCTGATCCGCGCCTTGTTCCCCTGCGGATCAATCACGGGCGCGCCGAAGATCCGCGCCATGGAATTGATCGGAGAGGTCGAGCGCGATGCGCGGGGTCCTTATTGCGGCACGATCGGCAGGATCGATCCCTCTGGCGACGCCGCGTTCAATGTGGCAATCCGCACCTTGCGCCTGACCCCCGGCGAGAACGGCAGGGGTCAGGCGGTGCTTGGCGTCGGATCGGCGATCGTCGCCGATTCGAAAGCATTGACCGAATGGCGCGAGTGCCTGGTCAAAGGGGGGTTCGTGCGAGAGACTGCGGCCAGTTTCGATCTGATCGAAACGATGGCATTCACCCCCGAAGAAGGCATTCCGCTGCTGGAACTGCACCTTGAACGCATCAAGACAAGCGCATCCGAACTGGGCTTTTCCTTCGATCGTCATGCCGTGCGCAACGCCATTCAGGCGCTCTGCTTCGAGGCGGAAACCCCCTCGAAGATTCGTCTCGTCGCAGCTCGCAGCGGGGCTTATGCGCTGGAAGTGGGGGAAATGCCGGCGCCTCTGCCCACGCCCGCATTGTGCGCCGTGCTGCGATTGCCGATCGATTCCGGCGATTGGCGGCTGCGGCACAAGCAATCGGATCGCGGCTTCTACGAGATGGGACTGCAGGCGGCGCGGGCGGCAGGCGCGGGCGAGGCGCTGTTCCTGCGCGATGACGGCCTGATTACCGAAGGCAGCTTCACCAATCTGTTCGTCGAACGCGACGGCAAGCTGCTGACCCCGCCCGTATCGCTCGGCCTGCTGCCGGGCGTGCTGCGCCGCTCACTGATCGACGAAGGCCGCGCCAGCGAGGCGGAGCTTACGCTCGACGATCTTTCCGATGGCTTCTTCATCGGCAACGCCCTTCGCGGCCTGATGCCGGCAAGGCTTCTGACATGACCCAGACCGTTTCCCACGCGCTGCAGCGCATCGCTCCATCGCAGACCACCGCCATGACCGACCGCGCCACCGCGCTGAAGGCCGAAGGGCGCGACATCATCTCGCTTTCAGTAGGCGAACCCGATTTCGCCACGCCGCCGCACGTCATCGCCGCCGCCAAGGCGGCGATGGACGCAGGCGACACGAAGTACACGCCCGTCGGCGGCACCGCGCGACTGAAGGCAGCGGCCGCGCTGCACTTCGCGCGCGATCTCTGCATCAATGTTCCCACCGCGCAAGTCACCATCAGCGCGGGCGGCAAGCAGGCGATCTTCCACGCATTGCTCGCGACGCTAAATCCCGGAGACGAGGTCCTGATCCCCTCGCCCTGGTGGGTCTCCTATCCCGAGATCGCGCGCTTTGCCGGGGCGGAAGTGGTGCCGCTGATGACGCAGGCGAGCGGCGGCTTCCGCATCACCGCCGCGCAACTGGAAGCGGCGATCACGCACCGCACACGCTGGCTGCTGCTCAACAGTCCCGGCAATCCCACGGGCGCGACTTATCCCGCCGGGGAACTTCGCGCGCTGGGCGAAGTCTTGCGCCGGCACCCTCGCGTGCTGGTGATGAGCGACGATATCTACGCGCCGATCCGCTACGGCACCGGCGCGCATGCCACGCTGGCGGTCGAATGTCCCGACCTCGCCGATCGCGTGCTCACCGTCTCGGGCGTGTCGAAGAGCCACGCCATGACCGGCTTCCGCATCGGCGTCGCCGCCGGGCCCGGATGGCTGATCGGCGCGATGGAAAAGCTCCAGTCCCATAGTTCGGGCAATCCCTGCTCGATCAGCCAGGCGGCAGCGGCCGCCGCCTTCGAAGGTCCGCAGGACTTTCTGCTCGATTGGCGGGAACGCTTCCGCGCGCGGCGCGACCTTGTCGTCGATGCAGTCAATGCGATCCCCGGCCTGTCGACGCCGACGCCCGACGGCGCGTTCTATTGCATGGTCGATGCGGCGCCGCTGATGACCCGCTTCGGCAATGACGAGGCGCTGGCGATGCAGCTTCTGGAGCATGGCATCGCCATCGTTCCGGCCTCGGCCTTCGGCGGCGCAGACGGTTTCCGCATCAGCTTCGCGGCGGATGACGCGCAACTTGCCGAAGCGGTGCGGCGGATCGCCGGAGCCGTGGCGTGAACGCAATCGCCATCCTGTTCGAAGACGGCGAAGCACTGGTGATCGACAAGCCCGCCGGGCTGCCGCTCGACCGGCCCCGCGCCGGCGGCGTCAGCCTCGACGATCGGCTCGACGAATTGAAGCTTGGCTTCCAGCGCGCGCCAACGCCCGTCCACCGGCTCGATCAGGATACCTCCGGCTGCCTGCTGCTGGCGCGCAATCCCAAGGCGCTGAAGCGTTTTTCGGCGGCTTTCGAGGCCCGGCAGGTGGAAAAGCGCTATCTCGGCATCGTCGCCGGACCGGTCGAAGGAGAGGAAGGCACCATCGTGCTCTCGCTCGCCAAGATCAGCAGCGCCGAAAAAGGCTGGCGGATGATTCCGGCGAAGAAAGGCAAACCCGCCATTACTCACTGGCGCAAGCTTGCGGAGCATGGCGCCCTCACCCTCGTCGAGTTCCGGCCGGAGACGGGCCGCACTCACCAGATCCGCGTCCACGCCGCTTCAGGTCTCGGCGCAGCGCTACTGGGCGATCCCGTATATGGCGACGGCCGGGGCGCGAACCGCACGATGCTGCATGCCGCGGGCCTGACCGTCTCGCGCGAAGGCAAGCCGCCGATCGCCGCCGTCGCCCCGCTTCCCGCCGATTTCGCGGCGCTGGGCTTTGCCGATGGATGACATCTTGGCGAAGGCGCTCTCGCTCGTGAGCGAGAGCTTCATCGCCGCCGCCGGGCCGGGCGGACAAAACGTCAACAAGGTAGCGACGGCAGTCCAGCTTCGCCTGGACATATTCGCGCTACGCCTCTCGCCGCCCGTCTTCCACCGCCTGAAGGAACTGGCTGGCAGCCGCATGACGGCAAGGGGCGAACTGGTCCTCACCGCGCGCCGCTTCCGCACGCAGGAAGCCAATCGCGCCGATGCGCGGGAACGACTGGCCGAACTGCTGACCGAAGCCCACAAGCTGCCGGAAAAGCGCGCCAAGTCCCGACTCAATCGCGTCGGCAAGGAAAAGCGCCTGCAAGGCAAGAAGCTGCGCGGTTCGGTCAAAGCCGGGCGCAGCAAGGTCTCTTTCGATTAGAACGCTCCTGTTGACTCAAGGAGCACGCGCCGCCCGCAGGCGCGACTGATCCCCCGCTGGCGAGGCCGGGTGTGCGCCGTGGGGTAGAGAGCAGCGAACGGGCAGTGCGGCCGGCGCTAGTGGTATGTGCCCGGCAGTACGGGCGTGGATGCGTGTGAGTTGTTATGCGAACGGCCGGCAGCATCACGCGTGGCTGTCCGGCACGACCCTGAGGTGCGGGGCGCTGGCGGGACGGGCTCGCTGCC
>DASWWL010000042.1:0-7022 GCA_036400975.1 Novosphingobium sp.
TGCATGAAGGCCGGAAGTCATACGTCCACTGGATGTGGCTCGACAGCTGGCGCTAGTTCCATCCCCCCTCCTAGAGGTCGGGCAATTCCTCCGGTGCCGGACGCCGCCATGGTCGTCCGACAGCCATCAACCCGAAGAGCCCGGCGATCAGCAGCAGTCCGGCGGCGATGAGCGGCGGCACCGAACCGGCACCTACCCCCATGGCCAGCAATGCCGAGCAAAGCGTTGCTCCGAGAACCTGCCCCAGCATGCGCGTGGTCTGCGACAATGCCCCGGCGGCGGCGGCGCGCTCCATAGGCGCCGCGCCTATGATATGGCGGGCATTGGGCGACATGAATGCGCCGAAACCGACCCCGCAGATCGCCACCCGCCACATCACGTCGAAAGCCGAAGGATGTTCAGGCAGCAGGGACAGCGCCGCGAGCCCGGCCACGCCGATGACGGCTCCGACCGCGCCGATATAGCCGGGTGCGATCCTGTCGGACAAAACGCCCGCCAGGGGCGCCACGCCCATCATGACCATCGACCACGGCGCCAGCATGAGCCCGGCTTCGGCAGGCGAGAAGCCATAGCTCTGCTGCAGCCGGAACGGCAGCGTCAACATCAGGCACATGATGGCCAGCGACGCGGCGAAGAGGCCAGTCGATGTCAGCGCGAGTTCGCGCTGGCCCAGCAGATCGACCGGCAGGACCGGCCGCGACTGACTCAATTCGCGCCGCACGAAGATCGTTCCGATCACCGCCGCGAGCACGACCAGCGCCACCGAAATCACCGGGGAATCGCCATGCACCGCGCTTTCGAGACCCGCCACGCCCACCCCGAATGTCGATGCGCACAGCACGGCCGCGAGCACGTCGAACGGTTCTTCGTGCGTGTCCGGCTCGGGCAATGCCTTCCGGCCAAGCAGGATGGCGGCAAGGCCGAACGGGATCACCACGGCGAACAGGAAAGGCCAGGGGGCAATACCCAGAATGAGCCCGCCCAATGTCGGCGCGAGCACCGCCGCCGACGATGCCGCAACCGAATTTATGCCCAGCCCGCGCCCGAGCTGATGACGCGGATAGATCGCCCGCACCATGGCGCTGCTGACGCTCAGCGCCGCAGCCGCGCCCACTGCCTGAAAACCGCGCACCAGCACCAGAAACGGCAGGCTACGCGCGAAGAAGCAGAAGAACGTCGCGCAGACATAAAGCGTCAGCCCCATCAGGAACAGGCGGCGATGACCGATCCGGTCGCCGATGGCGGACATCGGCAGGACCGCCATGATCATGACGAGCTGGTAAACCGTCACGATCAGAACCGCCGCCGAAGGCTCGACATGAAGGTCTCGCGACAGGGTCGGTAGCGCGACATTGACCATGCCGGCATCGACCGTGACCAGCACGGTGCCCAGCGTAGTCGCCGCTATCGCGAAATGACGACGCGGGACCGGCATTCCCTGATGGTCGTCGGCAATACTCGCCATTCGCGCGCTCCTCTTGTGCTCCCAGGCGAATGATGCGCGTCGAAATGTAACCGGCACAAGGGGAAATGCCCCCGCGCCAGAACGAACGCCGCAGCATATCGCTGCTGCGGCACGAGCAAGGCCTCAGTACCTTCCCCAGACGAATTTCGACGAGAGCGCGAAATTCCACACCGATCCGACGACGATGCCCGTGATGGCAGCCGGATACTCATGGAAGCCGAAGCGTACCAGCACCGCTGCGACGCCGACATTGGCAAGCAGGCCGACCGAGCAAGTCAGACCGAACTTGGCCCAGCCGCGCAGCAGGGGGACGAAGCCCGTCAGCCGCTTGTCCGCGTAAGTCAGCGCATTGTTGAGTACGAAGTTGAAGGTCATTGCCACGAGCGCGGCGGTCGTCTGGCCCAGTTCGAAGGCGGAAACCAGATGGCCTTTCAGCGTACCGCCGAAGAATTGCAGGAACACCGCGAGGACGGCCATGTGCACCAGAACGCCCGCAGCGCCGATGGTGCCGAACAGCGCGAACCGAGTCGGGATGAAGCGACCAAGCCAGCGGTCGTATAGACCGACCAGAAATTCGAAGACGATCGTGCGATCGAGCTTGCTTTCCCCTGCGGCGCGGGCAGCAAAGGCCAGCGGAAATTCCTTCACGCGCAGCGGCTCGTCGACGGTGGCGAGGATATCGAGCAATATCTTGAAGCCCACGCCCGAAAGCCGCGGAGCGGCGGCGCGCAACGTCTCGGCGCGCAACACGAAATAACCGCTCATCGGATCGGTAAGCTCGACACCGGTAAGCTTGCGGGCAATGGCGTTGGCGACGCCGGATGCCTTGACGCGATCGGGCCGGTTCCATGCCTCGGTGCTTGCCCCTTCGGCAAAGCGGGAGGCGACGGCAAGGTCGTATTCCCCACCGGCAACAGCCGCCAACATACCGGGCAGCAGCTTCGGATCGTGCTGGTGATCGGCGTCCATCACCGCCACCACCGGAGCAGCGGTGGCGAGCATGCCCTCGATCGCCGCCGACGCCAGCCCGCGTCTGCCGATGCGCTGGATCACGCGGATACGCGGATCGGAAAGGGACAGCGTGCGCGCCTCGTCGGCGGTGCCGTCCGGGCTGTTGTCATCGACGAAGATCGCTTCCCAGGCGATGCCCGCCAGCGCCGCATCGAGCCGTTCGACGAGCGGCGCCAGATTTGCGCGCTCGTTAAGCGTCGGGAGGATGATCGCGAGCTGAAGGGCCATGGAAATCAGAGACGCGCGAGAACCGCGTCGCCGATCGCCGCCGTTCCATGGGCACCGCCGAGATCGCCACCCTTGATGCCGTCGGCCAGCGCGCCCGCGACTGCCAGCTCGATGCGCCTTGCCTCCGCCTCAAGGCCGAACGAATGGCGCAGCAGCATCGCGGCCGAAAGGATCGTCGCCATAGGATTGGCCAATCCCTTGCCGGCGATGTCGGGCGCGGAGCCGTGGATCGGCTCGTAAAGGCCCATCGTTCCTTCCGAAAGCGATGCCGAGGCGAGCAGGCCGATCGAACCGACGCACATACTTGCTTGATCGGAAAGGATGTCGCCGAAGAGATTGCCGGTCACAATCACGTCAAACTGGCCGGGATTCTTGACCAGCTGCATCGCCGCGTTGTCGACGTACATGTGGCTGAGCTCGACCTCGGGATATTCCTTCGCCACCTCGATCACCACATCGCGCCAGAGCTGCGAGGTCTCCAGCACGTTGGCCTTGTCGACCGAACACAGCCTTTTGCGGCGTCCCTGCGCGGCGCGGAAGCCGACGTGGGCGATGCGGCGCACCTCGGCTTCGTCATAGGACATGATGTCATAGCCTTCGCGCAGCCCGGCGAGCGTGGTGCGCATGCCCTTCTCGCCGAAGTAGACGTCGCCATTGAGTTCGCGAACGATCAGGAGGTCGATCGCGGAAGCCACTTCGGGGCGCAAGGTCGTAAGATGCTCCAGCCCCTTGAACACGGTCGCCGGGCGCAAGTTGGCGAAAAGGCCGAGTTCCTTGCGCAGGCCGAGGATGGCCTGCTCCGGCCGCAGATGGCGTTCGAGATGATCGAGGTCGAAATCGCCGACCGCGCCGAACAGGATCGCACCCGAAGAACGCGCGATCTCCAGCGTCTCGGCCGGAAGCGGATGACCGCGCTTGCGATAGGCCGCGCCGCCGACGTCGCCTTCCACCAGCTCCAGCCCGGCGAGGTCCAGCGCCTTGAGCACGCGAACCGCTTCGCGCGTCACTTCGGGGCCGATGCCGTCACCGGCGAAAACCGCAATCCTCATGGAAAACCTGCCACCCTCTTCAACCTGAAATCCGGGCGAGCCGCTCGCGCAGCGTCGCGCGCGCCGCCATAACATCGGCGCGGCGATCGGCAAGCGGATAGCGCGCCAGTTCGCGTCCGATTGCGCCAAAGGCGGTGAGGGTAGCTGGCCAGTCGTCGACGTCCGGCCTCGCCACCTGCACTCCATAGCCCAGTTCGCGCAACAGCAGCACTTCGTAGGACAACAAAGCAACCGCCCAGCCTCGTGCCGACGGCGCCACACAGATCGCTTCGAGCAAGGCAGCGAGCGCCTGGTAAAGCGCCGGATAAGGCTGCCGATCGGGCAATGCAGCCGCAGTCAGCGCCGTCACCCAGACGATCGCGGAAGCCTGCAGAGGCTCGCCAAGCCAGGGGCCACGGCTCTGGACAAGCTCGGGACGAGCAAAGGGAAGCCGGCTGTCGGAACGCGCCCGGATCTCCGCCTCCACAAGATTGCCCGGAATGAGCACCGGCCTCAGATCGCGGCCGCGCCCACCCGCGACATAAGTCACGACCAGCCCGTATTCGGCGGTCATGAACCGCGCGATGACCGCCGTTTCACCATGCGGCCGGGCGGCGCAGACTATCGCAGGCGCACGGATATGCATGTTTTCAGTCCGCTTCCGAGGGTCTCCGGACTAGACCGAACGAAGATCGGCTCAACGCCCGCCAAGCTCCGTCAGCTTCACTTCCAGCGCGTCAAGGCGAGACTTGAGCGCTTCGTTTTCTTCCCGCGCCTTGCTGGCCATGGCCTTGACCGCGTCGAACTCCTCGCGGCCGACGAAATCGAGGCCGCCCACTGCTTCCTTGATCCGCTCACGCGCGCCCTCGCGAGCTTCGCGCGTCATGCCGGCGAAAGTGCCGGCGGCGCTGTTCATCAATTTGACGAAGTCGGCGATCAGGGGGTTTTCACTCTGCATGGCGGTTAGATGGCGACGCGCGACACTCCCCGCAAGCCTAGAATTCGACGCGCACCGCGGCGTGCGAACTCTCCCGCCCGTCCGCCTCGGGATTGACCGCGCGGAACTGCCAGTTGAGCGCCGTGGCGAACAGTATCCATGCAAGGTAAGGCACGAGCAGGAGCGCGGCGACCGGCCGCACCTTCCAGAACAGCAGGATCGTCGCAAGAACCGCCAGATCGAGGACCACCAGCAACGCGAGCGCGGCCGTGATCTGGTGCGCAGCGAAGAACAGCGGCGACCACACAAGATTGAGAAGCAGCTGGGCGACGAAGATGGCGACCGCCTCCTTTCGCCAGCGCGCGCCTCGCGCCGCTGCGACGAGCGCGAGCGCGATGCCCATCAGCACATAAAGGAGCGGCCAGACGATTCCGAAGACCATCGGTGATGGATAGAGGCCGGGCTTTTCCAGCGCATCGAACCAGGCGTTGCCCGGACCGCTATTGGCGATCCGGGCCGAGAGCATACCCAGCAGCAGGACGCCGGGCACCAGCACCAGCGCCCATCGCAGCAGGCTTCCACGCAACTGCCCCTGTGAGGCGAGCTCGGTCATTCGCGGCAATCCCCTCGAATCGGGAAAGAAAGGGCGAATTTTTGGCCACGCGGGCAACCTGTCAATGGTGCCGACGCGCTATGTCCCCCGCTGTGCCGAAATAAGAAACTCGACATTACCTTCAGGCCCGGTGATCGGACTCTCGACCACCCCTTCAACGCGCCAGCCCTCCGCCGTCAGCCAGTCCGTCACCTCAGCGCAGACTCGCGCATGCAGGACCGGATCCCGAACGACGCCGCCCTTGCCCACTTCGGCACGGCCGACCTCGAACTGCGGTTTGATCAGAGCAACGAGCCGGCAGCGGTCGGCCGCCAGCTTCAGTGGGACTTCCAGTACCTTGGCCAGGGAGATGAAGCTCGCGTCGCACACCACCCAGTCGCAATCGGCATCGATCTGGGCACGCGTCAGCACCCGGGCACTGGTCTGCTCCAGCACGGTGACGCGGGGATCCTGGCGCAGCTTCCACGCGAGCTGGTTGGTGCCTGAATCGACCGCAAAGACTCTTGCTGCTCCTTTGCTCAGGAGAACGTCGGTGAAACCGCCGGTCGAGCTGCCGACATCCATCGCCACCGCGCCTTCCGGATCGAGCGCGAAATGCCCGATCGCATGGGCCAGCTTTATTCCGCCGCGCGACACCCAGGGATGATCGCGTCCGCGAACCTCCAGCGGCGCATCGCCGGGAATCGCATGCCCGGGCTTCGCGACCTTCGTCTCGCCGCTGAACACCAGCCCCGCCAGCACGAGCGCCTGGGCTCGCGCGCGGCTTTCCGCAAGACCGCGCTCGACAAGGAGCTGGTCAACACGCGACTTGGCGGCGGGACGGGGTTTTGGCGAGGCGGTCACGACGATCCGGGGTTGTTAAGGGCATGTCCTGATTCCATACGGTCGCCATGAAGGCAAATCGCCCGTACCGGATCGCATGGCTCATCGCATTGGCCACCCTCCCCATTCTAGCAAGTTCCTGCTCGAGCCCGCGCATCTTGCCGCCGCCGCGCGAACCCGCGCCCCGACCAGCGCCGCTCCCACCGGCGCCGGTGCCGTCTCCTCCCATCGCCGACTGGCGCGATGCGCCGATCACGCCCGGCACATGGAACTGGAGTAATGAAAACGGCCAGTCCATTGCCCGGTTCGCCGACGGCAAGCTGGAACTGCGGTGCGACCGCGCGAACGAGGCGGTGCGGCTGAAGCTCGCCGGCTTTAACGCCGGGCCGGTGACGATCACGACTTCCTCGCTCACGCGCACGCTGGCGACCACGGCGGATGGCGGCGGCGCAAGCTCGCGGATAGGGCGCAACGACCCGCTGCTGGACGCCATAGCCTTCAGTCGCGGACGCTTTGCGGTCGGCGCGGCGAATGCCGCCAGCCTCTATGTGCCGAGCTGGCCCGAGATCAGCCGTGTGGTGGAAGATTGCCGCTAGCGGAGATCTGCCCCGCACGTTCTGGGGATAACGCGGCCAAGCGTTGATAATGACGGAAATTATTTAGAGTTCAAGACTTGTTGTGCGGTGCAAAATCAACCACATTTCAACGCAAGGCTGGACGGGTTTCACTCCCTCCGCCCCACCGCGAAAGCGGTCCTTGGCTCAACAGCGCGAAAGGAGGTGATCCGATGTCTCATGGTCCAGCAGAGAGGTCGGGAATTTCCGTCGCGAGGCATTATCGCTGAAGCTTTCCAGGTAAGCGATAAAGGCTTCGTAGGCGGCACTTCCAGCCGCTGACCATGCGAAGGGCCGTGCCGGA
>DASWWL010000043.1:0-9804 GCA_036400975.1 Novosphingobium sp.
TGCGTCGGGGCATACCCCGAGGTTTCGTCCATGCCGGTGTGGCATTCACCGGCCTGTCCATCCGCCGCATCCCGTGGCGGCCTTTCCGGACCGCGCGGGCGCCGACCGCACTACGGGAGACAAGAGAAGCGAAGGCCTTTCACGCCTCCCGCACCCGTCGCGGTGCCAGTCTGGTAACTGACATCAACGGAACGTATGAAGAACATTCCTACATGTCAAGCGCATGGCGCGGGCTTCTTTAAGGCTGACCCGGCGCGTATCCGCATCATCCAAAGAAAAACCCGCTCCCTATATCGGGAGCGGGCAATCGTTCAGCCTTCGGCGATCGTGGCCTTCACGATCTTGCCGGGCTCGCGCGGCGGCTCGCCCTTGGGAAGCGCGTCGACATGCTCCATGCCTTCCACCACGTTGCCCCACACAGTGTATTGCTTGTCGAGGAAGGTGGCATCGTCGAACACGATGAAGAACTGGCTGTTGGCGGAGTTCGGGGCGCTGGTACGCGCCATCGAACAGGCGCCGCGCGTATGCGGCTCGTCGTTGAACTCGGCCTTGAGGTCGGGCTTGTCGGAACCGCCCATGCCGGTGCCCTGCGGGCAGCCGCCCTGCGCCATGAAGCCGGGGATCACGCGATGGAACTTGACGCCGTCGTAGAAACCCTCACCGACGAGTTCCTTGATCCGGGCGACGTGGCCGGGGGCGAGGTCGGGGCGCAGCTTGATCCTGACGTCGCCCCCGCCATTGCCGGTGTCGAGGGTAAGGGTCAGATATTCGTCAGCCATGATTATCTCCTGAATTTGCCCCCGATATAGGCAGCTCCACGGCAAAGTCATCCGGAATGGCCGCCAACGGTTGCTTTTGTTCCCGGCGGGCCTAGATCGAGCCCATGGCCTCGGACGAGCTTCACGAAACGGTGCTGGAGGATGCCGCCGAGGCAGCCGACAACACGCGTGAAAACGACGCCCACGACGAGGACAACCGGCTCAAGACGGAATTCGTCCGCCGCGTACGGGAAGCGCTGGAGGCCGGCGAGAACAATACGGTCTACGACCTCGTCGAACCGCTGCATCCCGCCGACATCGCCGATCTTTTCGAACTGATCGAGCAGGACGAGCGCCTGCCGCTGGCTCGCGCGATCAGCGACCAGATGAGCCCGGACGTCATCGCCGAGCTCAACGATCACGTCCGCGAACTTCTGGTCGAAACCTTCCCGGCGGACGTCATCGCCGACATCGCCGAGCAGCTCGACACTGACGACGCCGTCGCGATGATCGAGGATCTCGACGAAAAGGACCAGCAGGCCGTCCTCGCCGAGATGGAGCCTGAGGATCGCGCCGCGATCGAATCGGCGCTGTCCTATCCCGAGGAATCCGCAGGCCGCCTGATGAGCCGCGATTTCGTCGCGGTGCCCGAACACATGACCGTCGGCGATCTCATCGATTTCCTGCGCGATGATCGACAGCTTGCGACGGAATTCTGGGAAGTCTTCATCGTCGATGCGCGCCACCATCCGGTCGGCACCTGCGCACTGTCGTGGATTCTGCGCGCGCCGCGCAGCGTGGCGCTGACCGACGTGATGAAGCGCGACCAAACGCTGATCCCGGTGACGATGGATCAGGAAGAAGTCGCGCTGCGCTTCCAGAAATATGCGCTGATCTCGGCAGCGGTCGTCGATGAGGCCGGGCGGCTGGTCGGCCAGATCACCGTCGATGACATGGTGCACATCATTCAGGAAGAGGCCAGCGAGGATATCCTGCGCCTTTCCGGCGCGGGCGACGGCGACATCAACGAGCCGATCCTGCTGACCGTGCGAACCCGCCTGACCTGGCTCTTCGTCAATCTCGGCACGGCGATCGTGGCCTCTTCGGTCGTTGGCCTGTTTCAGGGCGCGATCGCGAAGTTCGCGCTGCTGGCGGTGCTCATGCCGATCGTTTCCGGCATGGGCGGCAATGCCGGCACGCAGACGCTGGCGGTGGTCGTGCGCGCGCTGGCGACGAACCAGCTTACCGACTCGAACACCCTGCGCATGATCGTCCGCGAACTGCGGATCGCGCTCATGAACGGAGTGTCGCTGGGATTGATGATCGGCGCGGGCGTTTCCCTGCTGTTCGCCAACCCGCTGCTCGGCGCGGTCATCGGCCTCGCCATGGTCATCAACAATCTCGTCGCGGGACTGGCGGGCATCCTCGTGCCGGTCACGCTGGACCGGCTGCGCGTCGATCCCGCTGTGTCTTCCGCCGTTTTCGTGACCATGGCGACGGACGTCATGGGCTTCTTCTCGTTCCTGGGGCTTGCCGTGCTGTCCGGCCTGACGGGCTGATGCCGCTCCACATGACCAAGCTGGCCTATGGCGCCGAAAGCTTAGAAACGCTGCGGCGCTGGCTGGAAAGCCAGCCCGGCGAGGCTCGAACCTCCACGCGATACCTGCCGAAACGGCACGAGGAGATGATCGGCGGTTCCCTCTACTGGATCCACCAGCACGCGCTTGTCGGCCGATCGCCGCTGATCGGCTTCGAACAGCGCGAAGACGGCCGCTGGTGGATTCGCATGGAACCCCGGCTGGTCCTCGTCCAGCCTCGGGCAAGGCGCGCTCACCAGGGCTGGCGCTATCTTGCGGAAAACGATGCCCCGCCGGATCTCGGCGAAGGTGAAACCGCCGGCGACGCATTGCCCGGAAAACTGGCGAGCGAACTGGCGCGGCTGGGTCTGGTCTAAGCTTGCCGGAAAAGCGCATATGCGAAATGGGCGCACCCGCGTCTAAACTTCCCCTTAACTTCTAACCGCCAGCGTCGTCGTCCCGAGGACAGACAGAGATTTACGACGATGGCGATTCCGGCAGAGCTCGAAAACGCGCAGATTGGCGGCAGAGACCGCGAACCCCGGCGCAAGCTGCATTTACGGGCCGTCGGCAAGACAGCTTCCGGCAACGCGACCGCCGTGCTCGTACAGAACATCTCCACCACGGGTCTGTTGCTGCAAGGCGAACTGGCGCTGTCGATAGGCGAAACCATCGAAATCGAGCTGCCCCATGCCGGCACGATACGCGCGACAACGATCTGGAAAAGCGAAAACCTGTTCGGCTGCCAGTTCGTGGCGCCCGTCTCGCAGGCGGCGCTCAGCGCTGCGCAATTGCGCAGCGACGGCAAGGCAGAGATCGATATCGGCGGCCTGGGACCATCCGACGGCGAATCGTTTGGCGTCAGGCTGCAGCGCCTGCGCAAGACACGCGGACTGACGCTTGCCCAGGTCGCCGAGGAACTGGGAGTCAGCAAACCTACCGTCTGGGCCTGGGAAAACGGCAAGGCGCGCCCGATCGAGAATCGCATGGAAACCCTCGCGGGCCTGATGGGTGTGGCGGCTTCCGAACTTCAGGCGGGACGCGACACCGCGAACCTGCGGGAATTGCTGGCTCGGAGCCGCGAACAGATCGCCAATGCCGTGGGCACCAGCCCGGACAAGATCAAGATCGCGATCGAACTGTAGAGGCATTCTTACGCACATCCGCATGGCGCAAGCGGCGCGAGTGCCGTTGATGCCACATATATGCATTCGACGCAGCCGAAGCACGGCTCAACCGAAGAATTGCCTTTGCAATAAAACTCATCATGGTAAATGAACAATTGTTAAGATTCGAAAGTTAATTATTTTAACTAACGCGACTAACTTTAATTATGTTCATTTCTATACAGTTTTATTGGAACCATTTATCGAAATTCAGATTTAAACATCATCACGAAATGCATTGCGATATTATCGCATGCACATTGATGAATGCCCTGAATTGTCGATGAGCAGGCCAGGGGCAGTGCCGATGAATGTCGACCTTACACCGCAGGAGAGCCTTGCTCTCTATGAACTGCTGGCGCGGAATCCTTCGGACATCGTTCTGAAGATCGACAGGGACGGCTATGTCCTCCACGCCTCCCCCGCCATCGCGCAATGGGGCTTTCTGCTGCCTGACGATCCTGTGCGCCTGCACATGCTCGATCTGGTCCACCCGTCGTGCACCGACGCCGTGCGCGCCCGTTACGAAGCGGTGATGAACGGGCAGGACGACGGATGGATAGAATTTCCCGCGCTGACCAACGGCGATCAGGAACAGTGGTTCGAAATCGGCATACGCGGCTTGCTCGACGAACGACGCCATACCTGCGGCGCCGTCAGCATCATGCGCAGCATCCAGGAACGCAAGGGGCTGGAAGAACAGCTTTTCGTCACGGCGATGACCGACCCGTTGACCGGGCTGACCAACCGCAAGGCGTTCATGTCGATGCTGGAACACCTGATCGCCCGCGAAACCACCGGCTGCCTGGCGATCTTCGCCATCGACTACTTCCAGGCGATGAACATGCGGCATGGCCAGGCATTCGGCGACCAGGTGCTGGTGACGTTTTCGGAACTGCTGCGCAACATGGTCCGGTCGGAAGATATCGTCTCGCGCATCGGGGGCGAAAGCATGGGCGTGCTCCTGCCCGGTACGACGCCCGATCAGGTCGAGACGATCTGCCAGCGCATCATCGCAACGCTGGGCGAAATATCGCAAGCCGCCGAAGGAGACGGCGTGCCGATCACCGCAAGCGTTGGGGTCGCAAGGATAGGCCAGACGCTCGACGCAACGATGAAACAGGCCGAGCTTGCCTTGTTCCTCGCCAAGGCCAAGGGCAGGAACCGCCTGGAGATGGACACCGCTGGACGCTTTCCATGGGAAGCGCAGCAGAAACGCGCGCTCAGCTAGCGCCCGTCACCGCCGACTTTTCGAGGATCTCCAGCATTTCCGCCAGAACCCGGCGCGCGGCATCGGCGCCAGGGCCTTTGCACGAAGGCTGCAGGATGAATACGCCCCAGGCGGAATCGTTGAGGAAATTCACCCCGGCGACCGGCGATTCCGCGGCCCTGCGCGTACACCCTATCGGATAGACTTCTCCGGCATAGCCTCCTGTAGCCACTTCCGGGTGCAGTTCGTGCGGGCGCAGCAAAGCGGCTTTCGCTCGCAGCTTGGCCAAATCCGCGGCCGAAAGCTGGAACCGGCCGCGCCGCTCGCCAGGCAGCGGCGGCGCGGTTTCCGAATCCGCATGTGTCTCGCCCCGCTCCGCCTCCTCGGCGGTCTGGACGCCGCCGGCAGGTTCGACCGTGTAGCTCGATAGCCGCATCATGCCATCGGGCTGTACGCTACGGCGCCACACGACGATCGTATCGCGCGCGACGGCATGCATCCCAGGCGCCTCGAAATCCCCGACGAGGCTGCGCGGCCCCGCAGGTTCGCCGCCGCACGCCGCAAGGGCGAAAGGCGCCAGAAGAGCGGCGGGACGCAGCCTCACCGATCCAGCCACCAGCGAAGGAGATGATTGGCCACGGCATGGCGCGGGGGCGCGCGGAACGCGCCGCCGCCTTCCCCCCGCCCTATCGCCTCCATGGCATCCGCCACTTCGGCGCGGGTAAACCAGCGCGCGTCCTCCAGCTCGGTCCGGTCGATCACCAGCTCGCGCGCTTGCGCATAGGCATGGCAGCCGATCATCAGCGACGACGGGAACGGCCAGGGCTGACTGACGACATATTCGACGTCGCGCACGCGAACCCCGGCTTCTTCCAGAACCTCACGCGCCACCGCTTCCTCGATCGTCTCCCCAGGTTCGACGAAGCCTGCCAGCGCGGAATAGCTGCCGGGCGCGAAGCGCGGCTGCCGGCCGAGCAGCAGGCAGTCGTCATGTTCGACGAGCATGATCGTCACCGGATCGACGCGCGGGAAATGTTCCGCCCCGCAAGCGCCGCAGTTGCGCTGCCAGCCGCCCTTGGCGAGCTTCGTGCCGCCACCGCAACGCGCACAGAAACGATGGCGCGCGTGCCAATCGACCAGGGCGCGGGCGCCGCCATAGAGCGCGAGTTCTTCGGCCCCGAGATCACCCAGCGCCTTCCACAGCCCCGGATCGGCGGGCGCGACACTGCCGATGAGATCGGGCGATACTTCCGCGAAGCAACCGCGATCGCCGTCGAGGCCAAGGAACACCAGTTCGCTGTCAGCCCCGGCCTCCGACAGGGAGCCCCAGGCAAGGCCGCCGCCCGGCGCGATCACCGGGCTCAGTCCAGCAAGCCGCAGCAGCCTGGCCCCTTCCCCACGGGAAACGGAGAGCAGCGCATCATTGGAACGCACATGGTCGGCGCGGTCGAGCAGACTTCCCGCGAAAGACAGGCCTCCGTGCTTCACACGTGTTCCGCCAGCAACGCCATGACGTCGGCGCGCAACGCCTGCTGGAATTCCGAAAGCATCGGCAGCGCGGTGGGCGGCATGAATTGCGCGTAGAAACCCGAACGGATGCCGCGCAACATATCGACCGAAGCGGTAGTGCCCGCGGCCCCTGCCCAGCCGAAGATCCCCTCTTCGCGCCCGATGCCGACGCGGCCGCCGGCGCCGAAATTACCGACCGGTCCGAAACTCAGCGGGATCTGCACGCCGGTAGGCAGGAGATTGCTCGTAGCCGTGCGCACCGCCGCCTCGCTCAGCAAACGCTGACCATCGAGCGCGCCGAAGTTTGCCAGCATATGCAGAAAACGGTCATAGTCGCGAGGGCTGCTGACGAGGCCTGCGCCGCCAAAGGGGAACGGGGGCGGGTCGAGGTAGATCGAGTCCTCGCCCTTGTCGATCGGCGCCAGCGTGCCGCCCAATGCGGCGAAATTGGTGGTAAGCCGCTTGGCTTCGCTGGCTGGCACCTGGAACCATGTGCTGTTCATTCCAAGAGGATCGAACATGCGTTCCTTCAGGAACCGGTCGAACGGCTTGCCCGAGACCACCTCGATCACGCGGCCCATGAGGTCGAGCCCCATGCCATAACTCCACGTCGTGCCCGGCTCGTAGACCAGCGGCATGGCGGCCAGACGATCGGCAAAGAGCGTCAGGCTGGGCACGGCCTTACCGCGATCGAGGCCTGGAATGGGAACGCGGCTGATGCGTCCGGCGATCAGGCCCGCCTCCTCCATCGCATGCTTGATCGGCCCCTTCTGGATGATCGTGTAGCCGATGCCGGATGTATGGGTAAGCAGGTGCCGGATGGTGATCTGCGTCTTTACCGGCCTCAAGTCGGTGATCGAGCCGTCGGGCGTGACCTGCACCTGCATCCGGCCATAATTCGGCAGGATATCGGCAAGCGGCTGATCGAGCCGCAGCTTGCCTTCGTCGATCAGCATCATCGCCGCCATGCCGGTGATCGGCTTGGTCATCGAATAGATGCGGAACAGGCTGTCAGGCGTCAGCGGGTCGAGATCCGTGAAGCTGTCGCTGCCGCGAACGATATAACGCGTCTCCCTGCCCGGCTGTCCGACGGCGGCGATAAGTCCGGGAAACTTGCCGGGCCCCACCCAGCGATCGATAACTTCGGTAATTTTCGGCAGCATGGCCGGATCGGCAGCCGCGAGCGCCAGACGCGGCGCGAAGGCGGAAGCGAGTCCGGCAAACGCCCCGAGGCGCAAGAGCTCGCGACGCGCGAGGGCGTACTGTATGGTCATCGATCCTCTTCCTCCCTTTGTGCGAGCGCAAGCCGTGCCACTTTCGCGAAGAGGGTCGGCAACCCCGCTTCCCCGATCCGGTCGATCGGCCACCATTCTCCCTCCACCGCCGGGAACGTAGCCGGATTCTCCCCCGAATACAGCGACAAGTGCAAATCGAGGACGAAATGGGTGAACACATGCCGCACCGCGCCTGCCGTCCGCCAGGCACCGGCGAAGGGCGCTTCTCCGGCACCGTCGCGGCGCGCGCTCCAGCCGTCGTCCGGCAGCGCCCGCATACCCCCGAGCATGCCCGAACCGGCCCGCCGCACCAGCCAGACCGCGCCATTACGCTCTATCCAGAAGGCGCGGCCCCGCCTTTCGGGTTTCGCTTTCTTCGCGGCCTTCACAGGAAATCCCTCGGCCTGCCCGGACCGACGGGCGGCACATTGCATCGACAATGGGCACAGCATGCAGCGGGGTGCGCGTGGAGTGCAGATCGTCGCGCCAAGATCCATCATCGCCTGCGCGAAATCTCCGGGCCGTTCCTCAGGCGTAATCCCATTCGCCGCCGCCCGGATGGCGGCGCGGCTGCCCGGCAACGGTTCGGCGATAGCGAAAAGGCGCGAAACGACACGCTCGACATTGGCATCGACCACGACCGCGCGCCGGCCGAAGGCGATGGCCGCCACGGCCGCCGCCGTATAGCTTCCGAGACCAGGCAAGGCCCGCAGGCCTTCCTCGCTATCGGGAAAGGTCCCGCCTCGTGCCGCCACGGCCCGCGCACAGGCCAGCAGGTTCCGCGCGCGCGCATAGTATCCCAACCCTGCCCAGGCGGCCATGACCTCGGCATCGTCTTCCGCCGCGAGCGCCCGCACATCGGACCATCGTTCGGTAAAGCGGCGGAAATAGGGTCCGACAGCCGCCGCCGTGGTCTGCTGCAGCATGACTTCCGAAAGCCATACGCGATAGGGATCGGGGGGCGGTTCGCCGGGCGGCGATCGCCAGGGCAGCGTCCGCGCATTACGGTCATACCATTCGAGCAACATGCCCGCGGTCGTATGCGAACTGGCGTCCATCGCACTGCTATGGCATTGCCACGGGCGAGATGGAACGGGACGGCAAGACAGTATCGGGGAAACGCGAACCGCGACGTTACGAACGGCCGCGCGGAGGGCAGGCGCGCGCAATCTCCGACCTGATGCCGGAGATCGGACGCACCGCTTTTCGTCGCTTCGGCTTTGTCCAATCGAGCGTCGTGACCCGCTGGCCCGAGATCGTCGGCCCACGCCACGCCCGCATTTGCGCGCCCGAAGCGATCCGCTTCCCGCCGGGAGAAAAGAACGAGGGCATCCTTCAGCTCGTCGTCGTGCCGGCGCATGCGCCGATCATCCAACACGTGATTCCCGAGATCATGGAGCGCGTGAACCGCTTCTTCGGCTACAAGGCCGTCGCCAAAGTCAAACTGCGGCAAGGCGAGGTTAAGCCGCCGCAACGCAACGAGCACGCCACTACGCCACCATCGCTGAAGCCCATTCCCATGGAGCTTGGCGACTCGCTGCGTGATATCGGTGATCCCGAATTGCGAGCGGTTCTGGAATCGCTGGCGCGGAGCCTGGGCAACCAGGACAAGGAGCAGGATTGAGGATGCGTGTACTCCGACTTGTCAGCACGATCATAGCCGCGACGCTGTGTCTCGCCGCATCCCCGCCGCGCGCCAACTGGCTGGCGACGGTTACTGTCACTCCCAGCGGCAGCCATATCATCGGCAATCCGAAGGCGGCGGTGAAGCTGACCGAGTTCGTCAGCTACACCTGCTCCCATTGCGCGCATTTCCAGCAGCAGGCCGATGCGCCGCTTGGCCTTGTCTATGTCGCGTCGGGCAAGGTGGCGCTGGAAATCCGCAACTTCGTGCGCGATCCCATCGACCTTACCGCGGCGATGCTCACCAATTGCGGGGGTTCCGCCCGGTTCCAGCGCAATCACAACGCCTTCCTGCTGGGACAGGACAAATGGATCGCGGTTCTGGGCAAGGCGACCGCCGCCCAGCAGGCGCGCTGGTCGACAGGCTCGGCCATGGCGCGGCGGCGCGCGATCGCCAACGACTTCGGTTTCTACAGGATCATGGAGCAGCGCGGCTACGATCGCCCGACCGTCGATCGCTGCCTGGGGGACGAAGCAATGGCGCAGCGGATCGCCGCACAGAGGGCCGAGGGAGATCGTCTCGGCGTCGAAGGCACGCCCAGCTTCATGCTCAACGACGTGCTCCTCGCCGGCACGCATGACTGGCCTTCGCTGCAAGCGCAGCTTTCCGCCCGGTTCTGAGTCCCG
>DASWWL010000044.1:0-11177 GCA_036400975.1 Novosphingobium sp.
GGATGGACAAGCCGGTGAATGCCACACCGGCATGGACGAAACCTCGGGGTATGCCCCGACGCAAGGCGGCAAGGCAGCGAGCCCGTCCCGCCAGCGCCCCGCACCTCAGGGTCGTGCCGGACAGCCACGCGTGATGCTGCCCGGCCGTTCGCATAACACCTCACACGCATCCACGCCCGTACTGCCGGGCACATACCACTAGCGCCGGCCGCACTGCCCGTTCGCTGCTCTCTACCCCACGGCACATTCCCGGCCTCGCCAGCGGGCGATCAAACGCGCCTGCGTTCCGCACCGGCCTGCTTAGCCGATCGGAAGCGCCTGCATGCCGTGAAGCCTGCTATCTGCCCTTCCAGACCGGCTTGCGCTTTTCAGCGAAAGCGCGTGGCCCTTCCTGCGCGTCCTCGCTGTTGTAGGCGTATTCATAGGCATCACGCGCCGCCCTGAGCGCCGCCGCGCGGCCCATCTCGGTGGAGAGCAGCACCGCCTCGCGCCCCGCCTTCACCGACAGCGGCGCGCCTTCCAGTATCTCGCGCGCCAGTTCCAGCGCCGCGTCCATCAGCGCCGCCGGTTCCGCCAGCCGGTTGACCAGGCCGATTTCGTAAGCGCGCTGCGCGGTGATCGGTTTTCCCGTCAGGATGATCTCCATCATGATCCGCTGCGGGATCATATGGATCAGCGGCGTCGCCCAGTGCGATCCACGCCCGACCTTCACCTCGCTGATCGCGAAGCTCGCCGTCGTGCTGGCGACACAAAGGTCGCAGGCCTGCGCGATGAGCCAGCCGCCGGCATAGGCGAAACCGTTCACCGCCGCGATCGTCGGCTTGGTCAGATCGATATTGTCGTGCGGCGTCGGGATGAAATCACGCGGCGGCACCTTCATCCCCGTTTCGACCATCTCTTTCAGATCGCCCCCGGCGCAGAACGCCTTCTCACCCGCGCCGGTGAGGATCGCGACCCGCAGCGCGGGATCGTTTTCGAACCGGAGCCAAGCCGCGCGCAATTCCTCGCGCACCGCGCGGTTCATCGAGTTGCGATGCTCCGGCCGGTTGATGGTGATGACCGCGATCCCGTCGGCGCGGGCATCGAACAGGACGACGCCGCTCATCGCGCGTTATTCTCCCGCGAGCGCCAGAAGCTGCTGCGCGCGCGACAGGTAGGGCCGGTCGAGCATGCCGCCCTTCCAGCCGATCGCGCCGACGCCGGGGTTGGCGGCGAAGAGATCGACGATCTCCTGTGCTTCGGCGATTTCCTCGGCCGTGGGCGTGAAGGCCGCATTGATGACGTCGATCTGCGCGGGATGGATGGCGAGCATGCCGCGATAGCCGTCACGGCGCACGCCCTCGGCGCGGGCGCGCAGCGCGTCGAGATCCTTGAAGTCGGCCGAGATCGTCTCGATCGGCGTGACACCCGCTGCCGCCGCGCCAAGCAGCGTCAGGCTGCGCGCGAGTTGATAGGTGAAGGTATAGCCGCTCTCGTCCTTGTTCGACTGCGCGCCGAGCGAGTCCGCGAGGTCTTCCGCACCCCAGGTCAACGCCACGACGCGCGGCGTGCCGGCATAATCGCCGGTGGTGAACATCGCAGCGGCCGTCTCGGTGACGAGCGGGATCACCTTGGTCGAGCCGACTTCCAGTCCGTTCGCCTCTTCCAGCGCGGAAAGGTAATGGTCGAGCCGCTCCACATCCGCACGGCCCGCCACCTTGGGAAACATGATGCCGCCCGGCGCGGCGGGCATGATCGCCACGAGATCGCCCAGCGTATAAGGGCCATCGAGGGGATTGACGCGCACCCAGAGACGGTGGCGCTGATCGGGATGCGCCTTCAGGAAATCATGGACCGAAGTGCGCGCGGCGACCTTGTTCTCGGTGGCGACGGCGTCCTCGAGATCGAGCAGCACGATATCCGCCGCGCCTTCCGTCGCCTTCAGCATCTTCTTCTCGCTGTCGCCGGGGGCGAAGAGCCAGGAACGCATCTTGAGCGCGGGCTTGTCGGTCATCGCATCAACTCCTCGAATCGTGATATCCGCGCCGTCCCTAGTCGCAGTTCAGCCATTCGAGAACCATCGTCGCACGGAAGTACGCCGCAATGCGCCCCTGCGCTTGAAATCGTGCCGCACCGATGCCTTATAGGGCGCGACTCGAAAGGGCGCCCGGCCCGCGTGGGAGACGTTATGCGCGAATATACCAAGTTCTACATCGACGGCCGCTGGGTCGATCCCGTCGAGCCGAAGACCTCGGAAATCATCAATCCGGCCACCGAGACCGTCAGCGGCGTCATCTCGCTGGGCTCGCCAGCCGACGTCGACAAGGCAGTCGCCGCCGCGCGCAAGGCCTTCCCCGCCTTTTCCGAGACCACCCGCGAGCAGCGCCTGGACCTGCTGAAGTCTATCCAGGCCGAATACGCGCGCCGGCAGGACGAACTGGGCGACGCCATCACCGAGGAAATGGGCGCGCCCACCGGCCTCGCGCGTGGCTTCCATGTCGGCCTCGGCGCCGGCCACCTGCAGACCGCGATCGAGGTGCTGGAGAAATTCCCGTTCGAGGAACAGCGCGGACCCACGCTGATCCGCCGCGAGCCGATCGGCGTTTGCGGCCTCATCACGCCGTGGAACTGGCCGATGAACCAGACTTGCGTGAAGATCTTCCCCGCGCTCGCCACCGGCAACACGATGATCCTGAAGCCGCCGCAACTCGCCGCCTATTCGGCGCAGATCCTGGCGGAGATCCTGGACGCGGCAGGCGTACCAGCGGGCGTGTTCAATATGATCCAGGGCAGCGGCGCGGTGATCGGCACGGCGCTTTCGACGCATGAAGACGTCGATATGATCTCCTTCACCGGTTCCGAGCCGGTGGGCGTGCAGATCCAGAAGGACGCCGCGACCACGGTCAAGCGCGTCGGCCTGGAGCTGGGCGGCAAGAGCGCGTGGATCGTGCTCGACGACGCCGCGCTGGTCGATAACGTCACCAACGCCACGATCGGCATGATGGGCAATTCGGGCCAGACCTGCAGCGCCGGCTCGCGCCTGCTCGTCCCCAACGCCCGCCTGGACGAAGCCCTGGCCGCGGCGAAGGCCGCCTGCGAAAGCGTGAGCGTGGGCGATCCCACCGGCAACGTCGCGATGGGCCCGGTCGTCTCGAAGGGCCAGTACAACATCATCCAGGAATACATCGAGAAGGGCATTCAGGAAGGCGCCCGGCTGATCGCCGGCGGCCCCGGCCGCCCCGAGGGCATCGACAAGGGCTGGTTCGTCCGGCCGACGGTCTTCTTCGGCGACAACGACATGGTCATCGCCCGCGAGGAAATCTTCGGCCCGGTCCTCGTCATCGTCGGCTATGACGATGTCGACGATGCCATCCGCATCGCCAACGACAGCACCTTCGGCCTTGGCGGCTATGTGACCGGCGCGGACGCCGAAGCCGCCCGCAACGTCGCCCGCCGCCTGCGCACCGGCGCGATCTGGGTGAACGGCGGCTTCGATTTCCATGCGCCGTTCGGCGGCTACAAGCGTTCCGGCAACGGCCGCGAATGGGGCGAGTACGGTTTCCACGAATACGTCGAGATCAAGTCGATCATCGGCTGATCCAGTCCGGACGACACAAGGCCCGGTCGCCTCACGGCGTCCGGGCCTTCGTGTTTTCGGCGTTTCGAAATGTGGTGGGCGGTGAGGGGCTCGAACCCCCGACCCTCTCGGTGTAAACGAGATGCTCTACCAACTGAGCTAACCGCCCCTGCCCCGACGCTTCGGCGGGGAAGCGGCGCTTTTAGGATATTTTCGCGCGGGGTCAACCGAGGTTGCCCTGACAAACGCGGCGCCATGCGCTAGACTTCGCATATGCGAAGCACGCATGTCCTGCTGCCTGCCTGCTGGCGGATGATCGCCGCGGCGGTGATGCTCGTCATCGCCGCGCATGCCGCCGCACCGTTCGCCACGCCACTGCAGCGGGATGCCGGGTCCGCCTTCAGCGCGGCCTCATCCGATGTTTCGCTGGCCTGCGGACACGCTGCCTGCGTGGCCAAGCGGCAAGCCGTGGCCGATCTTCCCACGATCCCGGCGCCAGGCATCCTGCCCGTCCTTTCACCGATCCCGCGCGCCGTGCCGCGCAAGGCGCGTGAATGGCCCGAAGCCACCGGACCGCCGCCGACAGACCTGGCCACCACGCCCGCCGCACCAAGGGCGCCGCCCGCCGCCTGACCGGATTTCACCGCGCCATCCTGCGCGTTCATCCCGTCATGCGAGTTTGCCCCATGCCTCCATTCAAGAAGAACAATCCTCACCGCGCGGCCCGCCGCGAGGCGATCGAGCGCATCATCGCGCGCTATCCCGCCATCGCCGAAGACGAACTGCACTCGGTCTTCACCTTCTTCCGCCACGAAGCGACGCACGGCGACCGCCGCAGGATCAAGGGCAATGCCGCGATCGCACCACAGTACCGCCGCATTTGCGCGGACCACAGCCTCGATCGGCTTCGCCGCGTCGAGCGGAGCATTCTCGCCGTGCTGACCCTGCCCCTGGCGATCGGCGCGCTGCTGCTCGTCGCCGGCCTGTGGAGCTGGTAACGCCTATGCCGCATCATACGCCGCTTATCGGCACCATCGTCGCCGGCCTCGTCATAGCCTTCGCCATGGGCGCCCTCGCGCATCGGCTGCGCATGCCGCCCATCGCCGGCTATCTGCTCGCGGGCGTCATCGTCGGGCCCTTCACCCCCGGTTTCGTCGCCGATGCCGGCCTCGCCGCGGAACTCGCCGAAATCGGGGTGATCCTGCTGATGTTCGGCGTCGGCCTGCATTTCTCGTTCAAGGAACTAATGTCGGTGCGGCGGATCGCCATACCCGGCGCTCTCGCGCAGATCCTGGCGGCGACGCTACTTGGCATAGGGCTTGGCCTGATGCTGGGCTGGCCGCTGATGGCCAGCGCGATCTTCGGCCTCGCGCTCTCGGTCGCCAGCACCGTGGTGCTGCTCCGCGCCCTCCAGAGCCGTAACCTGGTCCATACCGAAAAGGGCCGCATCGCCGTTGGCTGGCTGATCGTCGAGGATATGGCCATGGTGCTCGCGCTGGTGCTGCTCCCCGCAGTGGCGGCGATGGAGAATGGTGACGGCGGCCGTAGCATATGGTCGCTGCTGCGGCCCGCGGGTCTTGTCATGGTCAAGGTCACCGGCTTCATGGCGGTGATGCTCGTGATCGGACGGCGCGTGGTTCCCGGACTGCTGCACTGGGCCGCGCATACCGGATCGCGCGAGCTGTTCCGCCTTGCAGTGCTCGCCATAGCGCTGGGCATAGCTTTCGGCGCCGCGAAAGCCTTCGACGTATCCTTCGCGCTCGGCGCTTTCTTCGCCGGAATGATCCTGGGCGAAGGGCAGCTCAGCCGCCGCGCGGCAGAGGAAACGCTGCCGCTGCGCGACGCATTCGCCGTCCTTTTCTTCGTATCGGTGGGCATGTTGTTCGACCCGTCCGTACTGGTGGAGCAGCCGTGGCCACTGCTCGCCACGGTGGCGATCATCGTCTTCGGCAAATCGCTCGCCGCCTTCGCCATCGTACGCCTGTTCGGCCACCCGACGCGCACCGCGCTGACGATTTCGGCCAGCCTCGCGCAGATCGGCGAATTCTCGTTCATCCTGGCCGCGCTGGGCGTCTCGCTCGGCAAGATGCCCGCCGAAGCGCGCGACCTGATCCTGGCCGGGGCGATCATCTCTATCCTGCTGAACCCGCTGCTGTTCTCGCTTCTGGTCAAACGGGAGCGCACCGATCCGGGAAGAAACGCTTCCTTTGCGCCTACATCGACGCCCGCCCGCAGCGTGCTGATCGGCTATGGCCGGGTCGGCAACCTGATCGCGCAAAGGTTGCGCGGCAGCGGCGAAGTGCTGACCGTGATCGAGGATCAAGGCGATATCGCCGCCCTGGCCCGCGAGGAAGGCCTGCATGTCGTGGTCGGCGACGCCAACGCGCAAGCCGTGCTGGAAGAAGCCGGCATCGGCCAGGCATCGACGCTGCTCATCGCGATCCCCGAAGGAATCGAAGCGGGCGCGATCGTCGCCAGAGCACGGGAGATCAACCCTGCGCTGCGCATCATCGCCCGAGCCCATTCGGACGAGGAGGTCGCCAATCTGAAACGGCGCGGCGCAGACATCGTTGTGATGGCGGAGAGCGAAACGGCAAGGAAGATGGCCGAAAGCCACCTTGCCCGGCGTCAGGCGAGCTTGGCCGTTCCCGAACCGAGCGCGGCGAAATAGCGGGCCATCGCATCCGCCGCCTTGTCGGTCAGGACGATGAAGGCGCGGCGGCGGTCGGCATCGTCCTCAATCCGCGCGAGCAGACCGGCATCGGTCATCTGGCCGATCCAGCGCAACGCCGTAGTGGGCGGAACGCCCGATGCGATGCATAGCGAGGACACGGACACGCGCTTGTGCTCCACGCGCGCGGCGGTGAGATCGAGCAGGATGTCCCAGGCGGGATCGGCGAACAGATCGCCGTCGAAGAAGCGCGCGCGCAACTGGCGCTGGCGAAGTATGCGGCGCACGAGACGCGGATCGGGCAAAGGCGGCCGCGTCGCGCGCACGAGCCTGTCCCCCTCCCCCGTATCCCCGGCGAAGGGCCGTCGGGGCGCTTCGAAGCGAAACGCCCCCTCTTCCTCGCCCTGTATCGTCGGCATCGCGCGCGCGCCATCGAGACGATCGAGCCGTTCGGCTATCTGTCCGACCTGCTCGGTCAGCCGCAGCAGCACGAGCCGGTCTTCCTCGGACAAGTCGCGCAGGCGCAGGCCGGGGATCCGCGCGAGCACGCGGCCCAACGCGATCACCCGCTCCGCCCGGCTCGGATCGACGAGGATCTGCGGCGCGGACTGATCCATGCAGGCGAAGACATCGTCGAGCGCATCCACGCTGGTCGAGACGACGAGATGCGCGCCGCAATGCGCCGCGCGCTGATCGAGGCGCGCCAGCGCGGCAAGCGAGCCGCCGTTCACCACCGGACAATCCAGCAGGACGACCTCGCCCAGCGGCCGCGCATCTCCGTCGAGAAGGCTGGCGACTTCCGCTTCCTCGACAATCCGAAAGCCGGCAGCCTCGGCATCCTCGCGCATCTCGCGCCGCAAGTGCGACCGGTCAGCATAGACGGTCAGCGAAAGCGGCACGCCGGCAGCGTCATTGGCGGGGGCGGCATAGGCAAGGCTGGTCTGCGACATACGTTCCCGACTCCGTTCACTCAAATCGTGAACATACGTGGAACAAATTAGCAATTACGTCAACAACGGATGCTTTACCTCAGCCATCCCGCCAGTTCGCGGCGGACCAGCGCCTCGATCATCGCCATGCCCGCTTCACCATCGTTCAGGCAATCGAGCACGGCGAAATCCCGTCCGCCGGCTGCGAGGAACTGCTCTCTTGCCCGAATCGCCAGCTCCTCGCGAGTTTCCACGCAATCGGCGGAGAAACCGGGAGCCGCGATGGCGATCGATCGTGTGCCCCTGGCCACTTCCTTCGTCAGCATCGCATCGGTTGCCGGCTCCAGCCATTTCGCGCGGCCGAAGCGCGACTGAAAACTGGTCTCGATACGCAGGCCCGGATGTGCAGGGGCAAGCGCTTCCGCCAACAGGCGCGCGGTCTTTCTGCACTGGCAATGATAGGGATCGCCAAGGTGGAGCGTGCGCTCGGGCATGCCGTGGAAGCTCAACAACAGCAGTTCGGGCGCGAAAGGCAGCGCGGTGAGCTGACGCTCGATGTCGTTCGCCAGCGCCGCAATGTGCGCCGGATCGTCATAGTAGGGCGGCATGGTGCGGATCGCCGGCTGCCAGCGCAATCCCTTCAGCGCATCGCCCACCGCGTCCATGACAGAAGCGGTCGTCGCACCGGAATATTGCGGATAAAGCGGCGCGATCAGAATACGGTCGCAACCTTGCGTCTGCAGCGCCGCGATTTCCGATGAGATAGCGGGATTGCCATAGCGCATGGCCCAACTCACATGCGCATCTTCTCCCAGCCGCGACTGCAACGCGCGCGCCTGAGCGGCCGTGATCGTGGCAAGCGGCGAGCCTTGCTCCGTCCAGACCTGGGCATAGGCATGGGCCGACTTCTTCGGCCGCGTGTTCAGGATCACGCCGCGCAAAATCGGTTGCCAGACGATCGGCGGGATTTCCACGACGCGCCGGTCCGACAGGAACTCGGCAAGATAGCGTTTCACCGCCGCCGGCGTCGGCGCGTCTGGCGTGCCGAGGTTGACCAGCAGGACACCAATGCCCCCACTGCGCACGACCGGGTGATCCGAGGGCGGCGTCATATTTCCTCCGACAGCAGCGGCAGCTTGCGAAAGCGCAGGCCGGTCGCCGAGAACAGCGCGTTGGCGAGCGCCGGCGCGGCCACCGCGACGCCAAGCTCTCCGGGATCGGCCGAGGGCGCATCGCTTTCGATGAACTCCACCGTGATCGCCGGACAATCGGCAAGCACCGGCAGACCAAGCTCGGCCAGCCGTCCGGATAAGGGCAATCCTTCCGAATATTCGATGCTCGACCCCAGCGCGAGACCTATGCCGTAGACCAGTCCGCCTTCGATCTGCTGGCGCGCGATATCGGCATTGACGATGCGTCCGATATCGACTGCGGCACTGATCCGGTCCACCCGCACTCCATTCTCGTCCCGACGGGCCGTGGCGACGGCGGCTATGCGCCCTTCGCCGATCATGTGGCAGGCAAGACCCTGCCCGCTGGCGTCGCCGCCTCCACCCCAGTTCGCGAGTATCGCGGCGCGCTGCATACACTGGATCAGACGAGGCTCATGGCCCAGCATAGCGATACGGAACGAGAGTGGTTCCTGCTTCGCATGATGCGCCAGTTCGTCGACGAAGCTCTCGTTGAAGAAGGCAGTATAACCATGGGCATTGCCGCGCAGGCGGGCAGTCGGCAGGCCGATCGACGCGGGAACATGCTCGACCACCATGCTCGGGATCGCATAGGGCGGCGCGGCGCCTTCAATGGCCAGCGGATCGAACTCCCCTTCGCTGGCTTCCATGGCGCCTCGCCAGGTCTTGCCGCCGAACAGCCGCTCGCCGAATTCGCGCGTCGTCGCGGGCAGCGCGAGGCGGGCCTTCCATCCCGTCACCGCCACGTCATCGGATAGCCTGGCGCCCAGGAATGCGGCGACCGGAGTGCGCGGCCAGCCCGCGACATGCTCCTGCCAGCGCGACCAGGTGAGCTGCACCGGCCGGCCGACCTCACGCGCGATCAGCGCCGCTTCCACTGCATGGCCATATTCGAGCCGGCGATCGAAGCTACCGCCCGCGGGCATGGGATAAAGCACGACTTTATCCAGCCCGAGGCCAAGCGCATCCGCCGCCGCGCGCCGAGCGAATTCAGGGGCCTGCGTCGCCACCCACAGCTCTAGCCTGTCCTGCGACAGGCGCGCCGTCGCGCTCGCCGTCTCCAGCGTCGCATGGATCGCCGGGGCCACATCATAACGGCGGGCAACCGTGAAATCGCGTTCCAGATCGTCATCACCGGCATCGACCAGCCGGTGCGCGTCGCCAAAGCGGATCGCCTTGTCGAGCGCGGCCTCGATCGCGCCACTGTCGGCGCGGTGCTTCGTCGCGAAGCGCGGCGCCATCGCGGCCAACGCACGCTCGGCAGCCCACCAGTTCTTGCCGACCGCCGCCAGCCAGTTCCGCCCCTTTACCACGCCGACGAGGCCGGGGGCGCCCGCCGCTTCGCCCGGTTCGAAATCGGTCAGCGTGACTTCGGCGATAGGCCCATGGCGGATCGCGGCATGGACCATGCCCGGCAGGCGAACGTCGCCGGCGAAAACATGGCTGCCATCGACCTTGGACGGCAGGTCGAGACGCGGGAAGGCGAGCCGAGATCCGGTGGGGAAATCGGCGCCGCGCTCGCGGGCCGGGAACGGACGAAGCGGTGGCTCGGCTGGCGGGTCGTAAGCCGCCGCTTCAGCCGCGAGTTGGCCGAACGACAGGCGCTTGCCTCCACCGGAAACATATCCGTCCTTCACCTCCAGCTTCTGCCAGTCCGCGCCCCAGCGATCGGCGGCGGCCATGGCGAGCATTGCACGGACGCTGGCGGCGGCGGCGCGGGCGGGACCTTCATATGCTTCCATCGAGGCGCCATCGGCAGTCACGTTGAACCGCCCCCCTTCGGCGAAGCGCCGCGCGGCGAAGCTGTCTGGGTCGGCGGCAAGATCAGGGAATGCGGGCATCCACAGTTCCGCCCAGCGCGCGGCAAGCGGCAAGTTTGCATAGAGCGGGCTCGCGGGCGCGGGTTCCACCGCGACGCGCCGCCAGTCTGCGCCCAGTTCCACCGCGACGACTTGCGGGATCAGCGTCGCGACCCCCTGCCCCATCTCAAGCTGCGGCACCGCGACGCTGACGACGCCGTCCCGCGCGATCTTGATCCAGGCGCCGAACGCCGTCTCGTCCCTCCCTGGTTCCAGCGGCAGCGGATAGTCGCGTGGACGCAGGACATAACCCACCGCCAGCCCGCCGCCGGCCAGCGCCCCGATCAGGATCGCGCGGCGCGAAAGCTCCATGTCAGCCGGGCTGATTGTCCAGCCAGGTCGCCACCCGGCGCGCGATCGCGGCGAAAGCCTCGGCCTGGGGGCCATCGCCCGCCGCGGGCGGACGCCCGGCATCGCTGTCCTGCCGGATCGAAAGATCGAGCGGCACGCGACCGAGGAAGGCATGTCCCATGGACTTGGCCGCCGCTTCCGCCCCGCCCTGGCCGAACGGATCGCTGACCTCGCCGCAATGCGGGCAGGCATAGCCGGCCATGTTCTCGATCACGCCGACCACCGGCACCTCGCTCTGTTCGAACAAGCCGATTGCGCGAGTGGCGTCCATCAGGGCCAGGTCCTGCGGCGTCGAGACGATGACCGCACCCGCCGGCTTGAAGCGCTGCAGCATGGTGAGCTGCACGTCGCCCGTACCCGGCGGCAGATCGACAACCAGCAGTTCCGCATCGCCCCAGTCGGCATCGACGAGTTGCGTCAGCGCGTTGCCCGCCATCGGCCCGCGCCAGGCGATCGCCTGGCCGGGCTCGATGATGTGGCCCATCGACAAGACGGGAACGCCCCAGGGACTCGGCACCGGCACCAGTTTCTTGTCGCGCGCGGTGGGCTTCACTCCTTCGTTGGCGAGCAGGCGGGGCTGCGAAGGGCCATAGATGTCGGCGTCGACGAGGCCGACCTTGC
>DASWWL010000045.1:0-14816 GCA_036400975.1 Novosphingobium sp.
GATGGGACCATCTGCTTCATGCGCGGTTTCACCCGGTTGCGATAATCCATCGCCTTCTGCATTTCGGCGATGCGCGGATCGGTGAACTGGGTTGCCGCTTCCGGCGGCGGGACCGGAAACAGCCCTTCCCATTGCCGGAGGAAACGGACGTTGGGATCCTCGCCCAGCAAGCAGAACGTGGCGGTCGATCCGGTGCGCGGCAGGCCGAGCACGATCAGCGGACGCTCGACCACTTCGTCGTCGATTTCGGGATGACGGCGATACCAGTCCTCGATCTGCAAACGGGTCGTCAGCAGCAGATTGACCATGCCGTAAAAACCGGCGCGGCCATTCTCGTTCATCCGGCCTTCCCGCTCGGCTGAATCGACGACGATCTCCAGTCCTTCGCGAAAGGTATCCTCGCCGAAGTCTTCCAGTCCCGTATCGGCCTTCGCCTTGTCCAGCAGATCTGCAATCCGGCTCATCCTGATGTTCCCGTCCATGCTTTTTTGCGCTGTCCGCAGCGTTGCAGCCGATGCTAGGCTAACCGAAACGCGCGCCGCAAGCGGCACACGGAATTATCGCGGGAGGGATCAGAATGCCAAAGCCAGTGCGTCTGGGCGTACTCAACGACCAGACCGACAACGCCCCGGTGCACGATCCCCTCACCGACTGGCTGCATCGCGAAATCGCAGACTTGCAAGCGGCCGGACGCCTGCCAGTCGAGGTGGAGCTGGTTCACGCTTATGGCATGGGCCTGCCCTGGGGGTCGGCCCAGGCGCTGGAGCGCGCCTATCGCGAGCTTCTCGACCAGGACGTGGCGCTCATCATCGGCCCGGCGATCGGCGACAACGCCCTTCTCGCAACGCCATGGGTGGAGCGCGACCGCGTGCCGACGATCAACTGGTCGGGGGCCGAGCGCGCACGCGGCGAATGGATGTTCCACTTGCAGGTAGGCAGCCATGAGGACGAATCTCTGGTCATGGCGCGCCATCTGGCGGCCGCCGGCTGTAAACGCGCGGCGGTGATATACGACCTGTCGCCCATAGGCGTGCAGCATCTCAAATATTTCGAGGACGAGGCCCGGATCCTGGCTCTCGATATCGTCCATTCGGCCGGTATCCAGCCACTGGCGGAAGACGCGGCGGACGAAGTGCGGACGGCGCTTTCGCACGATCCCGACGGTTTCGTCTATCTCGGCCTTGGCCCATCGGCCCCGGCGGTGGCGAAAGCTCTGACGGCAAGCGGCTGGCAGGGCCCACGCATCATGAATACCGCCGGCCTGCGCGGCTATATCGAAAGCTATGCCCGGCTGATCGACGGCTGGATCTATATCGACATGCATTCGAATGCGAACCGTACCTTGCAGGCCCTGCTCGAACGATACGGCATCGCCCCGCAGGGCGCCTATGGCGCCGCCAAGGCCCATGACCTCGCCCGTCTCGCGATCGAAGGCATAGCGCGGGCGCAGGAATACACGCGCGAAGGGATCAGGACCGGACTGGAACAGATCAAGTGGCTTCCCGCGGCGGAAGGGGAAGACGGCACCTTGCTGGGCTTCGGCATCCAGGATCGCGGCGCCCTGCACGGCCGATACCTGGTGCCCCGGCAATGGCTCGACGGCCGGACCGTGGAAGTGGCGAAGGCTTAGGATGCGAGGGCGAATTCAGCCCTGAACGATCCATTTCGGCGGGTTAGGCCGTAGACTCATAAGCCCGCAACCACAGCCGCATTGAGGCGAGCTGGATCATGGCGAGGAAGTTGGCGGCGAGCCCGTCCCGCCAGCGCCCCGCACCTCAGGGTCGTGCCGGACAGCCACGCGTGATGCTGCCGGCCGTTCGCATAACAACTCACACGCATCCACGCCCGTACTGCCGGGCACATACCACTAGCGCCGGCCGCACAACCCGTTCGCTGCTCTCTACCTCCAGGCGCGCACCCGGCCTCGCCAGCGGGCGATCAGACGCGTCTGCGTTCCGTACCAGCCCGCTCCCCCGATAAAAATTTAACAGGTGTTCAGCAAGGCCATTGACACCTTCGGCATGATCGACAAGCAAGACGCCGGAAACGCCTTCGAAGATGGGGCGATGCGGACGAGAGGATATTCATGGCGCAGCAGCTTTCCGGAAAAGTGGCTCTGGTGACGGGCGCATCGTCCGGCATAGGCGAGGGCGCGGCGCTCGCGCTGGCGGAGGCGGGGGCGCTGGTGGCGATCTCGGGCCGCCGCAAGGAGCGGCTCGACGCGCTGGTGGCCAGGATCGAGGCCGCGGGCGGCACGGCGCTGGCGTTGCCCGGCGACGTTTCGGTGGAGGCGGAGGCGACCAGATCGGTGGACGACACCGTCGCCCGTTTCGGCCGCATCGACATCCTCGTCAATTCGGCGGGCATCAACGAGTTCGGCGGGATCGAGGTGCTCAGCCTCGACCAGTGGGAAAAGGTGATCGACATCAACCTGATGGGCACGATCTATACCTGCCGCGCGGCCTTCCCGCACATGAAGGCGCAAGGGGCGGGCGACATCGTCAACATCTCGTCGACCTCGGGCCGCCGTTCGGCCTGGCAGTTCGCGTCCTATTCGACGAGCAAGTTCGGCGTGACCGGCTTTACCGAGGCGCTGCGCCAGGAAGGCGGTTCGGTCGGCATTCGCGTCGCCATCGTCGAGCCGGGCGCTACCGCTACCGAGATCGCCGACAGTCTCAGCGATCCGAAGTGGCGCGCGATGATGCACGAACATACGCACAAGGAGGGCGCGATGGAGATTTCCGACATCGTCGACGCCATCATGCTGATCGTCCAGTTACCGCGCCGCGCCAATGTGACGCGTATCCTGATCCAGCCGACGATCGACGTCGCGCCGATGCCATGAGCGGGCGCCTGCAGGGCAAGATTGCCGTCATCACCGGCGCAGGCTCTGGCATGGGCAAGGCGATGGCGCGGCTCTTCGCGGCCGAGGGGGCGAGGCTGGTGCTCGCCGACATCAGCGGGCGGCAGGATGCGGTCGCCGCCGAAATCGGCGAGGCGGCCGTCGCCGTGCATTGCGACGTTGCGGCCGAGGATGATGTGCAGGCGATGATCGCTGCCGCAGAACGACATTTCGGACGGCTTGACGTGCTGGTCAACAACGCGGGTTTCGGCGGCGCCATGCTTCCGTTGCACGAACAGACGACCGAGGCGTGGGACAAGGTCCACGGCACGAACCTGCGCGGCGTGTTCTTCGGCATGAAGCATGGCGTCATCTCGATGCTGAAGACCGGCGGCGGCGCGATCGTCAACACGACCTCCGCCTCGGGCATCGTCGGGTGGAAGCACCATTCGGTCTATGGCGCGGCCAAGGCGGGGGTGAACCAGCTCACCAGGGCGGCGGCGCTCGATTACGCGGGCGCCGGCATTCGCGTGAATGCAGTGGCGCCGGGCACGATCTGGACCGGTCTGGTGCCGATGTCGCAAGAGCACGCGGAGCCGCCGCCGGGCGTGTTCCGCCTGCCCGGCGTGCCGATGGACCGTTGGGGCGAGGCGGACGACATCGCGGCGGCGGCGCTGTTCCTCGCCAGCGACGAGGCGAAATACGTCACCGGCGTCGTGCTGCCGGTGGACGGGGGCTACAGCATCGGCTTTTCAGGAATGGGTGCGGAGAACACCGGGACTCCCGAGTAGAATGGGTTTTGAATCGGAATCGGAAAGGAGCAGGCGAATGACCATCGGCGGGCAATGCCACTGCGGCGCGATCCGATACGAACTTTCGGGCAAGCCAGTCTATCACGCCATGTGCCATTGCCGCGACTGCCGGCGATCGGCGGGCGCCCCGGCGGTGTCGTGGGCGCTGTTTCCCGAAAGCGCTGTCAGCATCACGGGCGAAACGACGGTCCATGCATCGTCCGAGAACGCGCGGCGGCACTTCTGCCCGACTTGCGGATCGGGGCTGTTCTACACCAACGCCGTCACGTTCCCCGGCATGATCGATATCCAGACGGGGACGCTGGACAATCCCGATGCCTTTCCGCTGCAGGTCCATGTCCAGACGGCGGAGCGCATCGGCTGGATGGCGCATCTTAACGATCTGCCGCAGTTCGAGCGTTATCCCTCGGCACCCTGATCCACTTCGGCGAAGAGCGCGCGCGTCCTTTCCACCACGCGGCCCAGGCGCGCGTGCGGACCGATGCCGGCTTCCGCCTCGGCGCGCAGCGGCACCTCGATGCCGATGACGACGTGTTCGGGAACGTGGCGCAGCACATCGGCCAGCGGCAGGTCGCCATCGCCGGGTGCGCGGCGCTCGTTCATCGCTTCGTACATGTATTTCTCGATCACCGCCGGCATCGGCACGTCGCAAAGCTGGACATGGCCGATCAACTCGGGCGGCAGTGCCGCAAGATCGGCCACGGTCGAGCCGGTGCGGAAGAAGTGCATTGTGTCGATCAGCAGCTTGAACGCCGGATGGGCGATCTGGCGGATCGCGTCGAGCGTGGTCGGCAGGTCCTTCATTGCCATCGCGCCGACTTCGGTGGTGACGAACATGCCGCGCTCGGCCGCCATTTCGGAAAGACGATTGAATTGCGCCAGGGTGCGCGGCAGGTCGCGATCGATGCTGACGGTGCAGATCGCCTTCGCGCCGAGGCCCGCCACCATGTCGAGGTTGGCGGCATGATCGTCGGCGCAGTTTTCAGGCATGATCGTCACGCCCTCGACCAGGCCTATGGCGACGCCGCGGGCCTTCAGCGCTTCTCCTACCGCGCGTTGCAGCGCCTTGTCGTCGCGAAACGAGAACTCGGCATATTCGGGCAGGCGGTTGCGCGAGGGGCTGAGGTTCAGCGTGACGTGCGTGCAGCCGAGATCGGCGGTCAGGTGCACCAGATCGACCGGGTTGAGGCCGAACGTGCTCAGACATTCCATGCCGAGTATGCGCATCGTGTTTTCTCCCGCCGCCGAGGTAACTTTCGGCCGGGGGCTTGGCAATCGGTCGGCCTTCGCTCCGGCGATCATCGCGATTGCCTGTTCCCTCGCCCGTCGCTGCTTGTCATGATCCGTTCGAGAGTGCCGCGAGGGCACCGGTGAAGGAGACGAGCCAGGTGATGCGCATCGAACCCCATCCGTTCAGCGGCGCGATCTATGAAGCGATCGGCGAAGGGCTGGTCCGGGTGGAGGACAAGGCCAAGGGGAAAAGCGGCACGTTCCGCTATGACGGAACATGGATCGATGGCGATCTGACATACGCCGATCCGCATATGTTGCTGTACATCGGCGGCCCCGACCTGCCCGAGGGGCGCGAGATCTACTGGTCGTACCTGCCGCCGCTGGAGAGCGACACGCCGACCGTGGGCAAGGCCAGCCCCCGGCAGACCGACAACGGCGATCAGCCGCCCCGGATCATCGCGCCCTATGTCGGCGATCCGGGCGTCGAGACCCCGGAGGGAATGCGATCGGCCGCCCATATTCCGCTGGAATACCTGATCGAGAACGACCGTCGGCCCGATCTTGTCCCCGAAGTCTTCAAGAAGAGCGCGCCGCTGGCAGGGGGGCCGCGAAAAGTGCCGGTCGCCCGCTACTTCGAGCGCAAATACCATGACCTCGAGGTCGAGCACATCTGGAAGAAGGTGTGGCAGATGGTGTGCCGCGAGGACGATATTCCAGAAGTGGGCGACTATCATCTCTACGAGATTGCCGACCTCCAGTACCTTGTCGTGCGCACCGGCCCGGACGAGTTCCGCGCGCACGTGAACGCCTGCATGCATCGCGGGCGACAGCTGCGCGAATGCCATGGCCGCAAGGCCACCGAGTTCCGCTGTCCCTATCATGGCTGGACATGGAATATCGACGGATCGCTGCGCACGATCACCGCCGAGTGGGACTTTCCCGGTGTGCGGCCCGAGGTCAGCCAGCTCGGCGCGGCGCGGGTCGCGACATGGGGCGGCTTCGTCTTCATCAATCCGGACCCGGAGGCCGGGAGCCTCGAAGACTACATGGGGCCGGAGATGATCGAGCACTATGCGAAGATCAAGCTCCAGAACCGCTACAAGCAGGCGGACGTGGTGAAAGTGCTGCGCGCCAACTGGAAGATCGCGCTGGAGGCTTTCCTCGAAGGCTATCACTCGCTGGCTACGCACCCGCAGTTGCTGCTGCAGGGCGGCGATCTTTCGGACATCCGTTTCGACGTGTTCGGCAATTGGAGCCGCCACGGCAATGTCGGTGTTTCCGGCGCGAGTCCGCATCGGGGCATCCTGCACCCCAGGGAGCGGATGCTCGAAGCCTACCGCGCCGCCGCCGACTACAACCGCGAATACCTGCGCGGGCTGATCGGCGATGAGGTCGAGCAGTTTTCCGACGCGGAGCTCAACGAGCAGAGCTTCAACACGCTGTTCCCGAATTTCAGTCCCTGGGGTGGCTGGGGGCGCATCGTCTATCGCTTCCGCCCCAACGGCTCCAACCCCGACGAATGCCTGATGCAGGTCATGATGCTGGCGCCCTGGCCCGAGGGCAAGCCGAAGCCGCCGCCGCGCGCGCAACGCTTCCTGGGCGCTGACGATCCCTGGACTCTGGCGCCAGAGATCGGCTCGGCCGCCAAGATATTCGAACAGGATTGCGGCAATATTCCGCAAGTCCACAAGGGATTGAAGGCCAAGCAGCCGCCCTATGTGTGGTGTTCGGCCTATCAGGAATCGGCGATCCGCAACTTCCACCTGAACTACGAGCGGCGGTTGGCGCTGGCGGAAGGCGAATAGGCGCCGTTTTTCGTAAATACGGAAATGGCCGCCTGCGCTGGCCTCGTGATGCGGCGTGTCCTAGCCTTGCGTCAAAGCGGAAGGGGAAATGTCCATGAAGCTCAGCGAGGCACGCCATGCCTTCATCAGCGGCGGGGCCAGCGGCATCGGCCTTGGCATCGCCGAAGCGCTCGCGGCGCGCGGCCTGGCGGTGACGATCGCCGACATCAACGAGGAATCGCTTTCGATGATCGCGTCGGCCCGCCGCAACGGCTTTCACGGCATCCATCTCGACACTCGCGACCGCGAGGGGTGGCAGGCCGCCAGGCGCGAGGCCGAGGACGCCTTCGGACCGGTAGATATCCTCGTCAACAACGCAGGCATCAGTCCCAATGGCAAGCGCTTGGCCGAGATGGACCCCGAGAGCTTCGACCGCCTGATCGCGGTCAACCTGACGGGCATATACAACGGCGTCTGGACTTTCGCGGCCCAGATGCAGGCGCGGGGCAAGGGGCACATCGTCAACACTTCGTCGCAGGCAGGCTTGATCGCCGACAATCCCGGCATAGGCGCCTATGCGGCCGCCAAGTTCGGCGTGACCGCACTCACCGAAACCCTGCGTGTCGAAATGGCGCCGCATGGCGTCGGCGTGACCGCGCTGTTTCCCGGCTTCATCCAGACCAACCTGCGCGCGAACACGCTGCGCATGGGAGGCGAGGTCAACCGGTATACCGACAAGGTTTTCACCTCGCCGGTCACGCCAAGGCATGTCGGGCCGATGGTGATCGAGGCGATCGAGGAAAACCTGCCCTGTGTGATGACGCATCCCGGCAGCTGGACGCGGATGCAGCCGAGGCTGGAAGCATTGCGCGCAGCGGGAGACGCGCGCGAAGATCCTTGACCCCTAACTGCCCAGCGACGCCTCGATCGCGACGCGGATCGCTTCCGAAGTATGGCTCGCGCCGATCTTGCCGAGCATGTTGGCCCGGTGGATTTCCACTGTGCGGGGGCTGATCGAAAGCTCTTCGGCGATCTGCCGGTTGGACTGGCCGTTGGCCATGCCTTTCAGCACCTCCCGTTCGCGCGGGCTCAGGTGTTCGAGTCTGCTGCGCGCCATCGCCTCGCGCAGGCGGCCACTGCCGATGTCGCCGGCGCGTTTCTCTGCGGTGGCGAGCGTAACCGCCAGTTCGGCCTCGCCGAACGGCCAGGGGATATAGTCGATCGCGCCGTTCAGTATGGCGTCGACGATCCGGCGCGGCTGCGGCACCTCGCCGAAAGCCACGACCGGCAGCCAGTTCCCCGACCGCACCATGCTGTCGATTGTTTTCTGAATCACCTCGTCCTGATCATGGATCAGCACCACGCCCGAACGCGGCCAGTGAGCGTCGATCTCCGAAACGTCCTCGAAAGGCTCTACGTGGATACCGGTGCTGGAGAGCAGATGCGATATCGCCGCCCGCCGTCGTACATCCCCATCGATGAGAACGATCCGGTCGCCCGCATTCATTATGACTGCTCCCCTGTCAGATGCGCATAGGGAGTGTCGCTTTTTTATTCGAAATCCAATCCGGCAAAATCCGGATGTGGATAAAAGTGCACACAACACAACTTAAATAATGTCCGCTTTGGCGGGTTTGTGCGTGTGCGCTCAGCTTGGCTGCTCGCTGGCGGAAGCGTTCATCGCCTTCGCGATGTCGATGAAATCCTGACGGATTGTCGCGATGAGCTGCGCGTCGAAATCGAGCGCGCTGTCGAGAATGCCCTTGCGTGCGGATTGATAGAGCTGGCGCAATGCCGCAGCCATGCCGTCATCCCCGCTGACTCCCAGCAGCAGCGCCGTGATGGCCGACAGTCCGCGCGTGAGCGATTGGCTCTTGAGCAGGTTGTCGCCTCTTTCATGGGCGTAGATGGCGCTGCCCAGCGCCCCCACGAGCTGTTCGTAGCAAAGCCCGACGAGATGGCGGGGATCGGCGCCTTCGACGCGCGCGTCGAAATCGACGCGGCGGTAGGCTTCATGTGGCGAACGGAGGGCGAGCATCGATCAGTTTCCTCAGTCGCTCGACTTGTTCCAGGCATCGATCTGGTTCTTCAGGAAGCTCAGGGTCGATTTGGATTCGCCCACCCTGCTGTCCGTCACCGCGAAGCGCGCGACAAGCTGCGCGCGCAATGCTTCCTGCTTTTCCGCCAGCTTCGCCTGATCCTCGGTGATCTGGGTTTTCTGGGTGGTATAGCGGCTGATCGAGCCGGCCAGCGAGCCGGGATCGCTTGTCGTACTGGCGGCCCGCGAAATGCCGTCGATCGTCGCATAGACACCATTGAGGCCATTGGTGAACATGGCGGCGGCAGCCGCCGGATCCTTGGCCAGCGTTTCCGACAGGCGCTTGGTGTCCAGCACGTAGCTGCCGTCGCGCTGGGTGGTCAGGCCGAGGTCGGACAAGGTGCGCGGCGTGCCCTCGGCCGTGTTCGGCATGATGATCGTGGTGCCCAGCGCGGCGAACCTGCGCTTCAGTGCCTGTGCTCCGCTGTCGCGGGCGAGGTCGCCGGTCTTGGGATCGGTCGCGGTGCGCAGCCCGGCCATGACCTCGTTGAGCGCGGCGACGAGATCCTGCATCGCGGTGGTGATCGAGGCCGATGTATCGCTGAACGTCAGCTTGGCGGGCACATTGGTATTGGTGCCGGTTAGCTTCAGCGTCACGCCGGGGATCGCGTCCACTACGGTGTTGCCGGCCGAAGACATCGCCAGGCCGTCGATCTTGAAGCTGGCGTTGGCGGCAGTGGCGAGCAGGCGGTCGGGCAGGGCGGATGCCGGCGTCCATGCCAGATTAGCGAGCCCTGCGTCGCCCACTGTTTCAGTGGCGGAAAGGGTAAAGCCGTTAGCCGCCCCGTCCGCTCCCTTGAGCACCAGCTTGGCGCCTTCGGTGGTGTTGGCGACGTAGGCGGTCACTCCCGAGTTCGCGCCGTTGATCGTGGCGGCGACATCGGCGAGCGTCGCGCCGGGTGGGATCGTGATGTCGACGGGCGTGCGCGCCGGATCCGCAGTGAAGCTGGCGCCGGCCACGCTGCCGAAGCGCAACGTCAGCGTGCCGGAGCCGACGGTGGATGTCGCAGCCGTATAAGCCGGGCTCGCTAGCGTCTGGGATGCGGCCAGCGAGGTGACTTCCAGCGTATAGGTCCCTTTAGGCTGGGTGCCGCCGGTCAGCGAGGCATGGGCGACCGATGCGTTCGATAATGTCGGCTGTGCCGAAAGATCGCCTTGGCGTACGCGGTCGCCCAATGACGTCGAGAGGCTGAGCAGCATGCTCTTGAGGTTGGACGCCGACGAGATCTGCTTGTCGAGCGTATCCGACTTGCTTGTCAGCCGATCAGTGCGGGCCGCGAATTGGGCCGTTGCCAGGTTGGAGGCCAGTGCGCTCATGTCGACGCCGCTGCCGCCGCCCAGCGCGGTGATGAGCGATGATGTGACGGAACTGGTCGCGCTTGTGGTAGCCATGATTCCTAGGACGTCCGAACGAGAGCCGGGTTAAGTCGCCAAGGCCGGATCGAGCCGGCCTTCCGTGTCGAAACGCAGTTCGAGCGGAACCTCGACGCGCGGCCGTGCCGGGGTTTCCCCGCGCTTCAGCGAGAAAACGAAGGCAAGGACGCTGGCGACCGCGATGTACAGTTCTTCGCGGATGACCTGCCGTTCGCGCGTCGTGTAGTACAGCGAGCGAGCGAGTGCCGGGAATTCGAGCACGGGCACGTCCAGTTCGGCGGCAAGCTCGCGCATCGCGAGCGCCTTTTCGCCCCGGCCCTTGGCAAGCACGATCGGGGCCGATGCTTGCGTCGGGTCATAAGTAAGCGCGACCGAGAAGTGCGTCGGATTCGTGATGACGAACTGCGCCTCGCGCATCGCCTTGCCCATGCTGCCCATGGCCACTTCGCGTTGACGCCGCTTGATCGCACCCTTGTTCTCGGGCGAACCTTCCGACTCCTTGTGTTCGTCGCGCATTTCCTGCTGCGTCATCATCAGGCGCTTTTGGCGGCGCAGCCACTGAATGGGGAAGTCGATCAGCGCGATTACGACCAGTCCGCCGGAAAGCAGGAAGAGCAGCGAGATGATCGCGTCCCAGCCATAGGCAAGCTGATCGGCAAGGTTCGCGCGGCCCATGCCGATCAGGCCGAAGATGTGATCCCTGGCCCAGTACCATGCCAGGGCGCCGAGCAATCCGACCTTGCCCAGGCCTTTCACGATCTCGATCCAGCCGTTAGGGCCGAACATGCGCTTCAAGCCCGACATCGGGTTAATGCGCGACGCCTTCGGGGCGAGGTTGGACGGCACCCAGCGTCCGTCGCTCATGCCGAGCTGCGAGATCAGGGAGACCGCCATCACGCCGCAGCCGAGGACCAGCACCGGTGGCAGGACCAGCATCATCAGCGAGGTCATCATGCCCTGGGGGGCGAAGGAATCGATCGCGTGACGATCCCAGGTGAAGCCCGCGCGCATGCTTTCGCCCAGGCTCTCCATCAGCCAGGGACCAGCGAACTTGAGCCAGGCCGCGCCGAACAGCATGACGACGGCGGTGGCGAGTTCGCGCGAACGCAGGACGTCGCCGCGCTTGGCGGCATCCTGCTTGCGCTTGGCGCTTGGCGCAAAGCTCTTTTCGCCGGCCTGCTCGCTCATTGCGATACCACGCTGCGCGTTTCACTGATCGCGTTGGCCGCAAGGTCGGTCATCTGGTCGGTCAGCAGCGGCGCGGAGATAATCAGCGCGGCGATGCCCGCGAGCACGCCGGCGGGCAGGCCCAGCGCGAAAAGGTTCAGCGCGGGGGCCGAACGGCTGAGTACGCCGGTCACCACCTGCACGACGAACAGCACCAGTGTAACCGGCAGCGCCATGGCGACGGCCGTGACGAACATCGTGGTGCCGAACCCGAGGATTTCCGAAAACTTGTCGGCGCCGAGCCAGGTCTGGCCCGGCGGGAACACCTTGTAGCTTTCGACCAGCAGCCCGATCCACTGCAGGTGGCAGCCCAGGGCGAGGAAGATCACCGTCAGGACGACGCCGAAATACTGGCCGAGCGCGGGTGACTGGGTGCCGCTGTTGGGATCGACGGAGGTCGCCATGGCCATGCCCATGGTGCCGCCGATGATCTCGGCCGCGATGACGGGAGCGGCGAACGAGAGCTGGAGGACGAAACCCAGTGTCAGGCCGACGAGCACTTCCCCCGCGACCATCAGGATGCCCTGCGCCGAGAACAGCGCCGGCGGAGCTTGCAGGGGTGTCCAGGCGCAAACAAGGACGGCCAGTGCCCCGGTCAGGATGACGCGGAGCTGCGGCGGCACGTTGCCCGCACCGAACAGCGGCGCGGCCAGCATGGCGCCGCCGATCCGCGTCATCGCGAACAGCAAGCGCCAGAATTCGGCCTCGACCGAGCCAAAGCCGAAATCGAGCTGGATCACCGGGCGACCTGCGCGATCTGGTCGAAGATCTGCTGGGTGAAATCGCCGATCAGCATCATCATCGATCCGCCGAAGATGACCAGGACCAGCGCGGTCACGCCGAGTTTGGGGACGAAGGTGAGCGTCTGTTCGTTCACTGAGGTCGCCGCCTGGATGATGCCGACGACAAGCCCGATGGCGAGCGAGGCGAGCAGCACCGGAGCGGCCGCGAGCGCCGTGACCCAGAGCATGCGGTCCGCCAGCGAGAGAAGGGAAAGCGAATCGTCCATGGCGCTATCCGAAGCTGGAGGCGAGCGAGCCCATCAGCAGTGCCCATCCGTCGACGAGGACGAAGAGCAACAGCTTGAACGGCAGCGACACGATCGCCGGGCTCATCATCATCATGCCCAGCGACATGAGCACGGACGAGACCACGAGGTCGATCACCAGGAAGGGCAGGAACAGCATGAAGCCGATCTGGAAGGCGGTCTTCAACTCGCTGGTGACGAAGGCAGGCAGCAGGATCGAGAAGGGCACGTCCTCGCTGCGCTGGAACTTGGGAGCTTTGGCCATTTCGGCGAACATCGCGAGATCATGCTCGCGCGTCTGGCGGATCATGAAGCCGTGGAATTCCCTGCCGCCCGCCTGGATCGCCTGCTGTGCGTTGATCGCGCCGGCGGAATAGGGGGCGATCGCGTTGTCGTTCACCTTTTCCAGCGTGGGCGCCATGACGAAGAGCGAAAGGAACAGCGACAGTCCGATCAACACCTGGTTGGGCGGCGACTGCTGCAGTCCGATCGCCTGGCGCAGGATCGCCAGCACCACCAGGATGCGGGTGAAGCTGGTCATCATCAGGATCAGGCTGGGCAGGATCGTCAGCAGCCCCATGATGAGGAGAAGCTGGAGCGACAGGCTCATGCCCGGGCCGTCGGTACCGCCCATGGAACTGAAGGCCCGATCGAGCGCGCCGGGGATAGCGGCGGCGGCAGGAGCGGGTGCCGCCGCAGCCGGAGCCGTGGGCGCGACTTGCGCCATGGCGCTGACGGGCAGCGTGAGGGCGAGCAGCATCGCACTGCAGGCAAGACGCCGGATCATGCGATCTCTCCCGCCGCTTTGCCGCGCGCGGGCGCTTCGGCAAGGCGGGTCAATCCGTTGCGCGAGGCGGAGACGAGGATCTCGCGGCCATGGAACTCGATCACGGCGAGCTTCAATGTCGGCGAGAGCATGGTGGTTTCGATGATGCGGATCGATTTCGGCCCATTGGCCGCGCTGGTGCGCGCCTGCAGTTTCTGCGCCAGCTTCAGGCAGCCCCAGGCAAGGAGCGCGATCAGCGGCAGCAGGATCAGCAGCTTGACGATGTACCAGAGCATCAGCCCTGAACCTCATCCTCGCGGGCATTCTCGGCGCCCAGCAGCTCGACGATGCGCAGTCCGAAGCGGTTGCCCTGTGCGACGATCTCGCCCTTGGCGATCGGCTTGCCGTTCACCATGACGTCGAGCAGTTCGTCGGTCAGGCGGTCGAGCACGACCACGCTTTCTTCGCACAGGCCGAGGACGTCCTTCAGCTTCATGTCGGTGCGGCCGAGCTCGACCGAGAGGCGTACATCGACATCCTTGAGGAAATCGAAACCGCGTGGGTGAATGGTCATGTGCAAATTCCCTTCTTGCGTGACCGGTTAAAAGGCTTGGGTGATCTGGACGGCGACGCGATCGTCCATGGCGCCGATGGTGCCATGCGCGATCGTCTTGTCGCCGACCTTGAGCGGAACGCTGCGCGCGACGGCGACAGGCAGGACCTGGCCGGGCTGCAGGGCGGAAAGGGTTGCGAAGCCGATCCGCATGTCGACCAGCACGGCGCTGACCGTAAGCGGAACCTCGCCAAAGGGCTCGTTGGACGGGTTTGGCTGGCAATTGCGTTCAGAGCGCGGGGCGGGCGTCTCGCTGCCGAGCAGATCGGCAAGGCTGGCGAACGGAAAGGCCAGCGTCACGTTCCAGGGCGCGCGGGCTCCATCCTCGACCGCCAGGGTCAATACGGCCAGACGTTCGGCGGCGGCGAAAGGCGCGAGCTGCGCCAGGCTGCCGTCGCGGCGCAGCGCGATCACACCGTCGATGCCGAGACCCAGGGCCTGCGCGCTGGCGCTGGCGACGATGGTTTCGAGGCGGGCGATCATCAATTCGGCCGAAAGCGGAAATGCGCCAGGCAGCAGCGAGGGAGCGTCGCCGCGACCGCCGAATGCGCGATCGACCAGGCGCAGCACGGCGGCAGCATCGAGCGAGGCCAGGAAAGTGCAGTTATGGTGCAACGCGCCAAGCAGGCTGTTGGCGGCAAGCTGGCCGATCTCGCCGGCCAGTTCATCGGCGGAGCAGTCGCGTGGTGCCTGGCAGCGCACGACCGGCGCCTCGCCGCCCGAAAGCGCGGCAAGGCTGTTCGCCAGCACGCGCGCCATACGCTCGCCGAGCCGGGCGAGCAGGGGCACGAGATCACTCGGCGTCGGCCCGGACCGCAGCAGCTCTGGGCAATGCTGGGCCGCAATCCGTTCGGCAATAAAGGCGCGTTCAGGCTTCATCGGCTGATGTCGCTCACTGAATGATGAAGGATTTGAAGTAGACGGCATCGACCCCGCCGAAGCCTTCGGTTTCGGTCAGCACCTTGTTGATCGAGCCGGTCAGGCGCTTTTGCAGGCGGTCCTTGCCCTCCATCGTGTAGACGTCTTCCTCGGGCGTGTCG
>DASWWL010000046.1:0-14370 GCA_036400975.1 Novosphingobium sp.
CCTTGCCGCCTTGCGTCGGGGCATACCCCGAGGTTTCGTCCATGCCGGTGTGACATTCACCGGCCTGTCCATCCGCCGCATCCCGTGGCGGCCTGTCCGGACCGCGCGGGCGCCGACCGCACTACGGGAGACAAGAGAAGCAAAAGGCCTTTCGCGTCTCCCGCACCCGTCGCGGTGTGTCAGTCTGGAAACCTGACAGAACGGAACGTATGTAGAACATTCCTATATGTCAAGCACATGGCGCAGGATTTTTCGAAGCCGCAGCCGACACCATTCCAGCCTCATGCATGGCGAGAGGCTCGTAGCGGGATTGTTCTAGGCCGGTTCGAGCACGCGGTCCGGGATCGGGCGCCGTGTCGCGCCATGGATCGCGTCGAGGAACTGGTCCGTCGCACCTTCCCATGAAAAGCGCGATCCGAATACCGCCGCGGCCTTGCGGTCGAGGCGCAGGGCCCTGGAAATGCCACGGGCCAGGTCGCAATCGAGCGCGGCAACCGTGGCGGGTATGTCGCTGTCCGGGCCGCGTCCATCCGGACCGAGAATGTCCAGCGGTCCTGCGACGGGAAACGCCGCGACCGGCAGGCCGCAGGCCAGCGCCTCTATCACGACAAGGCCGAAGGTGTCGGTCAGGCTGGGAAAGACGAAGCAGTCCGCGCCGCGATAGGCCGCCGCAAGCTCCTCGCCGGCGAGCGGCCCCAGGAACACGGCGTCGGGATAGCGCTGGCGCATCTCGTCAAGCGCCGGTCCATCGCCGATGACGACCTTGGTCCCGGCGACACGTGCCGAAAGAAAGGCGTCGAGATTCTTTTCCGGGGCGACACGGCCGACATTGAGCAGGATCGGGCGCGGCAGATCCTGGAACGCGGGCAGGATATCGCCCGTGGGACGAAACAGCCAGCGATCGATGCCTCGCGTCCAGCGACGGGTCTGTTCGATGCCGCGCGCGGCCAGTTCCTTCTCCATGCTTTCGGTCGCGACCATCACCGCGCGGCTGGGGGCATGAAAACGCTGCATGATCGGCCAGAAGCGTTCGGCGCTGATGCCTGTGCGCACCGCGGCATATTCCGGAAAACGGGTGTGGAAGGCAGTGGTGAAGGGGATGTTTCGCGCCAGACACCATCCGCGCGCGCTCCAGCCGATCGGGCCCTCGGTCGCGATATGGACGACGTCGGGCGCATAGGCGTCAAGCATGCGCCGCACGCCGAAGCGCGGCGCCATCGCAACGCGGATTGACGCATAGCCCGGCATCGGCACGGTCAGGAACCGCTGCGGCGTGATCAGTTCCACTTCGATGCCCCGGCGATCCAGCTCGACCGTAGTGGCGGAAAGCGTGCGGACCACGCCGTTGACTTGCGGATACCAGGCGTCGGTTGCGATCGCGATCCTCATTTCGAAACCTCCGCCATCGCAGTTTGGGCGGCGTTGCCGGCCTGCCCCATGGCCGCGGCTTCGCTGGCCCAGTCGACGATGCTCATCGCGCCCTGGAAATCCTCCGTCAGCGCCGTGCAGCTTTCGACCCAGTCGCCGTCGTTATAGTATGTGATGCCGTCGATCTCGCGGATCTCGGCGCAATGGATATGGCCGCAGACGATGCCGTCGAACCCACGGCTGATGGCTTCGTGCGCCACTGCCTCCTCGTAGGAACAGACATACTGCACCGCGTTCTTGACGCGCTTCTTCATGTAGGAGGACAGCGACCAGTAAGGCAGCTTCAACCGGCGCCGGATCGCATTGACCCAGATGTTGGAACGCAGCAGCAGGCTGTAGGCCTTGTCCCCCAGGAACGCGAGCCACCTGGCATAGAGCACGACGCCGTCGAAGCTGTCGCCATGCGTCACCAGCAGGCGGCGCCCGTCCGCTGTTTCATGGACCGCTTCCAGCGCCAGTTCGACGCCGCCGAAGCTCATGCCAGCATAGTCGCGCAGCATCTCGTCGTGATTGCCGGCGATGAACACCACGCGGGTGCCGCGATGGGCCATCTTGAGGATGCGGCGGACGACCTCATTGTGCGCGTCGGGCCAGTACCAGCCCTTGCGCAGCCGCCAGCCATCGACGATGTCGCCGACCAGATAAAGCGTCTCGCATTCGATCGCGCGCAGGAAATCCACAAGCATGCCGGCATTGCAGCCGCGCGTGCCGAGGTGGACATCCGATATCCAGACGGTGCGGTAACGGCGCTTGGGCCGGAACGATTTAGGTTCCGGCAGATCGAGCCATCTGGGAATATCGAAGGAATTGCGCGGACGCTTGTCCTTGCGCGTGAGCACGCCATGTTCGTCGAACAGCATGGGCTCCACCTTTGCCATTTTTCATGATCGGCGTAGGCCGGCTGCGTTTCGTGGCGATGACGTATCGATTTCAGTTCGATGACAACCGACTGCGAGACCGATCGGTGCGCTTGGGAAAGTTGCCGGACCATCTTCACCCAACGGTCATCGAAGCGTCACCTTGATGTCATATCCATGCGGCAGGCCAGACCCGAACCACAGGGACCCAGACATGCCGCGCATCGACATCCTGCTGACCAGCGAGCTTGACGGAGGCACCGCCCCGTTCCGCCATGGCGAGCTGGAAGCGGTGTTCCACCGGTGGAGCGGCCCCGCTGGCCTGCCGCTGCTGGAAGGGTCGCTCTGGGCCTTCATCGACTGGGTTCTGCCCGAGATGTCCGGGCTTGAGATATGCCGTCGGCTAAAATGCGATCCGGCTACCGCGCAGACCCACATCACGATGATCCTCGACGACGACGATCAGGATACCCGCCGCCGCGCGCTGCGCTCGGGCGCGGATGACTACATGACCGGACCGGTCGACCGCCGCGCACTGCTCGATCGCGTGCTCTCGCTGCAGATGCAGGATGCCGAAACGGGCGGATTGCGGGCGCTGACACTGGGCAATCTCGTCGTCGATCTCGCCGCGTTCCAGGCGCGGTGGCAGAGCAGGCCCGTGGCGCTGATGCCCAACGAGTTCCGCCTGCTGCGCTATTTCGCCGAGCATCCGGGCCGCGTGTTCACGCGCTCGCAACTGATCGCCGCGCTCGGCAAGCAGGAACCTCCGGTCGACGAACGCACCGTCGATGTCTGGGTCGGCCGCCTTCGTCGCGCCCTGCGCGCCGCCGGCGCCGGCAATCCCCTGCGCACCGTCCGCTCGCTGGGGTACGTGCTCGACAACCCGTAAGACCGGGATCGGTCCGGCGCAGCCGTTGCGCCTCATATCCGGCAAGCAAAAAACCCGGCCTCCTTGCGGAGACCGGGCCGAGTGCAATCCAGAGAGGTTGGGTCTCCCCTGGAGGATCCGTGTGCGGGCCAGGACCGCCAAGCGATCCCGGCCCGGTATCCGATCAGAACGAGATCGAGGCTTCGAGGCCGTAGGTACGCGGCGCGTTGAAGTTGCCATAGTCGCCCAGGACATTCGAAATGCTGCCGGTGGTCAGGCTGGTGGTCGGCGCGCCGGGCAGGCTGTTCGACGGATCCCGGCGGAAGACGTACTGTTCGTTGAACAGGTTGCGAGCCCAGGCCGAAATCGTCAGCTTCTGTCCGTGATCGCTCATCGGGATGTCCGCCAGCGAGAGGCGGGCGTTGACGAGGAACGAAGAGTCGGCCTTGGTTTCGAACTGGTCGAAGGCCTGGGTGGCCTGCGAATAGTTCGCGTCGACATGGAACTTCACAGCCGTGCCGGCGCCGCCGATCGGCATTTCGTAGTCGATCGATCCACTCGCCGCGTTACGCGGGGTGAACGGGATGTAGAACTGCTGCGGCACCGGAGCCGAGGTGGTGCCGCCCGCCGTGAACGATATCGGAACCAGCGGGATCTTGGTGTAAGTGTAGGCATAGGACACACCGAGCGTCAGCCCGTCGACCGGCTTCACCGTCAGGTCCGCCTCGATGCCGCGGATCTTGGTCGTGCCTTGCGCGTTGATCGTGCGCAGGACGTTGACGCTCGAACCGCCGGCGAACTGAATGAAGCTGATGTCGAGTTGGCTGTCCTTGCGGTCCATGATGTAGCCCGCGAGGTTGAAGCGCGCGCGGCGATCCCAGAAGTCCGCCTTCAGGCCGGCCTCGTAGGACTTCACGTCTTCGGGGTCGAAGGCCTGGTAGTTCGCGGTGCGCGAACTTGCGCCGCCGGCGCGATAGCCGGTGGCGTACTTGACGTAGACGTGGACATCGCTGCTCACGTCGTAGGCGATCGTCGCCATCGGGTTGAATCGGGTCCACTTCTTGTCGAGCGGGGTGTAGCCGTTGGCCGCGACGATCGCGGCGTTAGCCGGATTGCCGTAGTCCACGTTGCGGAAGAAATGCAGAACGCCGCGCTTCTTATCCTCGGTGTAACGGGCGCCGACGGTCAGGTGCAGCGCGTCGGTCGCATTCCAGGTGACTTGGCCATAAGCGGCGTAGCTCTTCGACCAGACTTCCGAAGCGCGGTCGATCGAACGGCAACCCGGCTGCGAGCCGAAGCCGCTCGAGCCAGTGCAGGGATCGAGGATCGTATAGACCGCCTGACCCGCGCCGTTCAGGTACACGCCGTTCGAGTTCGGCGTCGCCGCGTCGTCGCTGACATGCTCATTGAAGTAATAGAGACCGACCGCGTAATCGACCGAACCGACCGTGCCGACCGCCTGAAGTTCCTGGCTGAACTGGCGCTGGCGCAGACCGGCGAGGCTGTAGCGGCTGAAGCCGCACGGCGCAGCGGCGGTGCAGGAGGCCGTCAGGTTGACCACCGGCGGACGGTGCGCGCCGCCCGAGTTGTCCCACTGATCGACATCGACACCGCGCCAGGCGGTGATCGAACGCAGCTCGATCTCTGGCGAAACCTTCCAGCGCAGGCTGTTGGTGAAGCCGTGGGTCTTGTCGACGCTGGGCTGCTGCGGCACGCCGATGTCAGCGACCTTCATGCGGCTGGTGCCGTTGACGACCACGCCCGGCAGGGTAGGACGGACGGTGCCGCTGAGAGTGGTGTAGTTAATGCCGGGCAGCGTGCAATTAGGCGAGTTGGCGATGGGGCCGGCAACGCAGTTGTTGGGATTGAAGTTCAGCAACTGGCTGTAGAAAGGCGTGTTCTGGTCTTTCGCGACGTCGAACGAGAAATCGTTGGTGATGTCGCTGGTCGGCTGCCAGCGCGCGGCGACGCGCAGGCCCTGGCGGTCGTAGTAGTTCCAGCCGGCCTGCCCGGCGAGCGGGTTCTTCGTCGTCGCGCCCTGGTACTGCTTCACGCCGTCGATCTTCAGGCTGATGCCCGCGAATTCCGGCAGGTTGACGTGTGCGCCCAGCGTATAGGCGCCGTAGTTGCCGATGCCGGCGTTGAAACGGCCACCGAACTCGCCGGTCGGCGCGGCCGACACGATCGAGAGCGCGCCGCCTTCGGTGTTGCGGCCAAACAGGGTGCCTTGCGGCCCCTTCAGGACCTCGATGCGCTCGACGTCGAACAGGCCAGCGTTAAGGCCGTGCTGACGGCCGAGATAGACACCGTCGATGTAGATGCCGACGCCCTGCTCGCGCGCGGGCTGATTGGCGTCCAGCGGCACGATGCCGCGGATGCCGATGGTCAGGGCCGACTGGCGCGCCTCGAAGGTAGCGATGCGCAGCGACGGAATCGCGCCGTCCGACAAGTCGTAAAGGCTCTGGACGTGGCGCTTCTTGATGTCCTCTGTGCCAAGGACGTTGATCGAGATCGGCGTCGACTGGAGGTTCGTCTCACGCTTGGTCGCGGTGACGACGATGTCGGTAAGGCCAGTGGAGTCTGTACCGGTTTCGGCGGCAGCGGCTTCTTCCGCGTAGGCGTGGCCGGCGCTGCACATCATCGCGAGCGCGACGAGCGACGTCGTATGTCTGGAAGCTGCACGAATCATGAGAATGGGTCCCTGTTCAGTGTATCTGTTACAAGTGCGTGGAAAGGCTGTGCGCCTTGCACTGAGGGGCCCCTAAAAGAGCTGGATTGCAGGCCAGTGACACCTTTTTGACAGTAATATTACTGAATAATATCCGCCGTTTGTCAGGGTATGTCCAAAACGATCAGGAATCTGCGATTGTGTCGGGGAATCCTTTCCGGGCCATGCCGAAGCAGATGTTGCGCTGCGGCAACATCTTCGGGACAAACGCCCGTGGCGCTTTGCACGATACGCGGGCCGAACTCGTGAAATCGTCCGGCGCCATGATTCGCATGGACCTTGCGGGCAGCAGGCACCGCCAAAGAGTCCGACTTCCGCCAGGATGACGAAATCTTGAACGGAATCATTCCGCCTCTTCCCGAACGCGGCGGCGAAGGCCACAAGGAGCGGATGCCGCGCAGTGTCTACCTTGATGCCTACCTCGCGCCCCTGCGGCCGTGGCTCGATCGCGAGAGCGTGACCGAGATCCTCGTCAACCGTCCCGGCGAACTGTGGATCGAGGACGCTGCCGAGCCGGGGATGCAGCGCATCGAACTGACGGCCATCGACGACCAGCTTCTCCAGCGCCTTGCCGAACAGATCGCGCGGATCAGCCATCAGGGCATCAATCGCGAGCACCCGCTGCTTTCGGCGACCTTGCCTGACGGCGCGCGCGTGCAACTGGTCGGCCCGCCGGCGACGCGCTCGCACTGGGCGCTCGCCATTCGCCGCCATCGCCTGCTGGATCTCCCGCTCGACGCCTACGATCGCGGACCGATCAGGCCGTTCGCCGAAAAGCCGATGCCCGATGCACAGGACCAACCGATCGCATTCCTGCGCGAGGCGATCCGGCGGCGGCGCACGGTGCTGATCTCGGGCGGCACCTCCACGGGCAAGACCACCTTCCTCAACGCCATGCTGCGCGAGATTCCCGAACAGGAACGCGTCGTGCTGGTCGAGGACACCGCCGAGCTAAAACTGCCGGGCGCCAACGGCGTCGGCCTGATCGCGGTGAAGGGCGAGCTTGGCGAAGCCAGGGTTTCGGCCAACGACCTGCTTCAGGCCGCATTGCGCCTGCGCCCGGACCGTATCGTCCTGGGCGAGCTTCGCGGCGGCGAGACGATCAGCTTCCTGCGGGCGATCAACACAGGGCACCCAGGGTCGTTCTCAACCGTCCACGCCAATACGCCGCGCGGCGCGCTGGAGCAGATCGCCCTGATGTCCATGCAGACCGGCATCGGCCTGTCGCGCATGGAAACGCTGGAATACGCTGCTTCGGTGATCGACGTGGTGGTGCAACTGGACCGCATCGAAGGCAAGCGCGGCATCGCCGCTATCGCGGAATCGCGTAAGCTGCTGCGTTAGGCCGTAATGGCCGCTTCGGCTTTCGCGAGGCGGATTTCGGGTTCGAGTGCCAACGCGGCGGCAAGGTTGCGCAAGTCCTTCTCTACCGCTTCATTGGCCAGCCGGTGCAAGGGTTCGCGGATCGCCAGCACCAGCCTGCCCTCTTCCCGGACAAGCGCGGCATCGTTCAGCGCGCGCGGAACGCAGCCGCCGAAACGGCGGCACAGGCGGATGGCGAGGCCCCAGGCGGTTGCTTCGGCAAGGTCCGCCTGCGGCGCCAGCAGGCCGAGTTCATCAGGAATGACGGAACGACCAGTATTGGCGAGCAACGCCATCGCGATCATCGCCCGCCCGCGCGCATCGATGCCGACCCAGCGCTTGCGCAGCGCCCAGTCCATCGCCTGCTCGGCGCGCAGGTTAGGCTCGATCCGCATCGAGGCGATCGCCAGCATCGTTGCCGCCAGCCGCAAGCGTTCGTCGCTGGCGACGCTTCCATCGCAGGAAGCGTCGGCGGTCCAGCCGGCGACCATCGTGGCGATGGAAGCCGTCACGTCGAAGCCATAGGCGAAAGTGGAGACGCCGGCGAGCAGCGGGTCCTGCATCCGGATCGAGACCGGCAGCTTGGCATAGAGCAAGCCTTCGCGCAGGCCCCAGGAAGAAAAGATCAGCCGCGACGGCTGCAGTTCGCGCAGCAGCACGGCGAGCAGCGCGGCGGCGTCCGGCACACTGGCCAGACGCGAGGCGGAGATGCCTGGCGTCGGCAGCGGTTTCGACCGGGCGAAGGATTGGCACAGCTTGATCGCGGCCTGGGGCTGCAGCTCCATCCCGTGCGGATCGTCGAGCGGCCAGCCGATGCGCTGCATCGCATAGCGCGCCAGCGCGCGCCACGAACCGCCGACGACATAGAAAGGCTGGCCCGGCTCGGCGCTCCAGCCCGATGCGCGCAAGTCCCGGTGGACTTTCGCGGCGAACTTGGCGGATCCGGCGGCGCGCATTTCGGCAAGACGCAAGGTGCCGTAAGGCAGGGTGACGCCCTTGCCGCAAGTGTCGGCGGCGATCGAGGTCAACTCCAGGCTGCCGCCGCCGAGATCGGCCGTAAGCCCGGCGGCTCCCGGAAATGCGGCGGCGACGCCCATCGCGCTGGCGCAGGCCTCTTCCTCGCCGGTAAGCAGGCGGGGCTTCAGGCCCAGATCGGCGACGGCGCGCAGAAAGTCAGGGCCGTTGCCGGCGTCACGCACGGCGGCGGTGGCCACCGTTTCGACGTCGGTGACGTCCATCACTTCGAGCAGCGCGGCATAGCGCGAAAGGGCCGCCAGCGCCGTCTTCATCGCTTTTTCCGAAAGCCGTCCGGTTTCCGCGAAGCCCTTGCCCAGCCGGGCGGTGACCTTTTCGTTCAGCAGCACCACCGGTGCGCGCAAAGGGCCGCCATAAATGACGAGGCGAACCGAATTCGATCCGATATCGATGATCGCGTGCCGCTCGTTCATTGTCGCGTCCGTCGTAATGCCATGCGGAAGGAATGGCCAGCAACCTCAGACGTTGCCACGGCGAAGCGACAGTTTCGGGACTTTCCGACCGCTCGTCAGCGCCGCGCCGCGCCCCGACAGCGACGGGTTGGTCATGAAATAGCGATGGAGGTTGAACGGATTGTCGCCTTTCTCCTCGCGCGCATACGTACCGTCGGGGGAGAGGATCCAGCTCTGTTCGGTATCGAGCAGGTTGGCGAGCATGACCTGGTCCAGCACCTGATCGTGCACGGTGCGGTTGCGGATGGGAACGAGCAACTCCACCCGCCGGTCGAAATTGCGGCTCATGCCGTCGGCCGAGGAAATGAACACACGCGCGCGGCGATTGGGCAATTCCCCGCCCGCAGCGAAAACCCAGATTCGGCTGTGTTCCAGGAAGCGGCCGATGATCGACTTGACGGTGATGTTGTCCGACAGACCCGGAATGCCGGGACGCAGGCAGCAGATGCCGCGAATGACCAGCGTGATCCGCACGCCCGCGGAACTCGCGGCATAGAGCCTGTCGATCAGCTGTGAATCCGTCAGCGAATTGAGCTTGGCCCAGATCACCGCGGGCTTGCCCACCTTGGCGTGGGCGATTTCCTTGTCGATGCACTCGTAGAGCCGTTCGCGCAGACCGATCGGCGAGATCGCGAGCAGTTCGGTCTGCTTGGGCTCCACATAGCCGGTGATGAAGTTGAACAGGCGGCCGGCGTCGCGCACCACCTTGGGATCGGCGGTGAAATAGCTGAGGTCGGTATAGATACGCGCGGTCACCGGATGATAGTTGCCGGTGCCGAAGTGGCAGTAGGTCCGGTAGCCGCCGTTCTCGCGGCGTACGACCATCGATACTTTCGCGTGGGTCTTCCAGTCGACGAAACCGTAGATCACCTGCACGCCGGCACGCTCCAGCTGCGAGGCCCAGAGGAGGTTCTGCTCCTCGTCGAAGCGGGCCTTCAGCTCGACGACCGCCGTTACCGACTTGCCCGCCTCTGCGGCGGCGATCAGCGCGGCAATGACCGGCGACTGGTTGCCGGCGCGGTACAGCGTCTGCTTGATCGCGACGACATCGGGATCGGAAGCGGCCTGCCGCAGGAAGTCCACCACCACCTCAAAGCTTTCGTAGGGATGGTGGATGACGAGATCCTTCTCACGGATCGCGGCGAAACAGTCTCCATCGTGTTCGAGGACGCGTTCGGGATAGCGCGGCGAATAAGGTTCGAACTTGAGCTCGGGACGATCCTCCTCGACGATCCCCGCAAGGCCGTTCATGCCGATCAGCCCGTCGGTCTTGATGACGATCGCCTTGTCGAGACGAAGCTGGGTGCGCAGGAGCTGTTCGGCGACCGGATCGAACTCCCCCTGCAACTGCAGCAGGATCACCGTCCCGCGACGGCGCCGCTGGATCGCCGTGCGGAAGTAGCGCACGAGATCCTCCGCATCTTCCTCGATCTCGATATCGCTGTCGCGCAGCACGCGGAACACGCCGTGGCCCAGCACGCGAAAGCCGGGAAAGAGCAGTTCCGCATGGCGACGGATCACTTCCTCGATGCTGATATAGACCGCCGTCTCGCCAGGCATGCGGACGAAGCGGGGCAGCGCGTTGGGGATCAGCACCATCTCCATCAGCTCCTCGCCGTCGGCGGAGCGCGTCAGCGAGAAGAGGATGCCCATTCCCTGATTGGCGACGAACGGAAAGGGATGCGCCGGATCGATCGCCTGCGGGGTGATGACAGGAAGCACGTGCTGCATGAAATAGTCGCGCAGCCAGCGGGACTGCGCGCCATCGGGCTTGCGATCGTTGAGGAGAGAGATGCCCTTCGCGGCGAGTTCGTCCTGCAGGTCGCGCCAGACATCCTGCTGGGCGGATTCGAGGGAGATCACCGATTCGTGGATCGCGGTGAGCTGCTGCGACGGGGTGAGGCCGTCGATCGAAATTTCCTCGATCTGGCGGCGCACCTGCCCGGCCAGGCCGGCGACGCGGACCATCAGGAATTCGTCGAGGTTGCTGCCGGAGATGGACAGAAAACGCAGTCGCTCGAGCACCGGATAACGGCTATTGCGGGCTTCGGCGAGAACGCGCTGGTTGAAGGCCAGCCAGCTCAGCTCGCGGTTGAAGAAACGACTTTCTCCCTCCACGGTGTTCTCACGGGCCTGGACTTGCGCTCCGCTCATAAAACCCCTGCAGCAGCCTGAATGCAGGCCCCGCATCTCTGCGATATATTACAGCCGCATGACAATTGACCCGATATTGCGCAGCCTATGCTTCGCAGGCGCGGTAATCAATCGATGCGATAGTCGATCGGCTTGAAGCTGCCGCCATTGCTCGCATAAGCGGAGCAGGCAGTCAGGCCGATCACGAGGTCCTCCTCGGCGCGAAAGCGGATGCTGTCGCCGGCCTTGCTGCGCGGCGGCAGGACGCTGATCCTGCCTTCCTCGTCCACCGGCACATTCATGAAGCAGTTGAAAGCGCAAGGGATCGCATCGGGCCCGACGCCATAAGGAGCGAGCGCAAGCGCGAGGTTGCCGAAGCAGCCGCGATGCACCGGCTTGTCGGGATAGAAATGGCGAAACGTATCCTCGCTGCAGGGGGTGAGCAGGAAATCGTGACGCCCCACGCTGTCCGCCTCGATCGTCAGCAGGACGCGCGAACGGTTCGACCAGATCCGGTTTCCGGTCGTCAGCCGGATCGTCTCCTCATAGTCCAGCGTCCGGCCGTTGCTGATCGCTTCGCGCACATCCCGGCGATTGAAGGCGACCATATCCGATACTTGCGCACCAAAGGGATCGATCACGGTCAGGCTCCGCCCCTTGTCGAGCGTGAAGGCCACGCCAGAGCGCGGTGCGATGCGGCAAGCGGCGGCCATCAGGCTCTCGGGTCGCGGAAAGGGCATCGCCAGTCGGGACCGACCGCGCGGCCGCTATACTGGGCGGCTTCGCTCTTCTCGCCATGGCGGGCAAGCATCGGATTGATCGATCCGGCAAGGTTCTCGTCGCGTTTCAGGATCGTCTCGCGGATCGCCTCGTAACGGCCTTCGGCGCGAAGCTGCTCGAACTGGTCGTGAAGATTGAACACCATCACCGGCCGCTCGAAACGCCGCGCCGGGCGGCTGGCGCGCGGATGCAGCCCGACGACGAAGAACGCCTCCCCGCCGAAGCTCAGCGAGAAATGCGGATCGTCGGGATTCCGGCTGACGCGGTCGTCATAGGGATGGTCGAGCCAGGCGTCCTTGTCGGACAGCGACTGGATACGGTCCCACAATGCGCTTTCGAACTGCCTTTCGCCAAGATCGGCGTCATGCGCGAAGATAAAGGCGATGCTGCGAAACAGGCCGGGATCCTCGCGATATTCGTGCGCCCAGTCGATCAACTCGCGGTGAATGCGCAAGTCGTCCCAGGCGCTGGTGATCGACCAGCAGACCAGGGTCCTGAGCGTTCCGCGAGACAGGGCCGATTTGGCGCCGACACAAGGGAACGACTGGTCGCGCACGAAGGCTTCGAAGGATTCCTTCAAACGCTGGTCTTCGCTCTCTTGGACGAGCACGATTCATCTCTCCGGAGTCCGTGGGGTCCACCATAGACGCCGGGCAGGGGATTTGGTTCCTTTCGGAAGGGGTCAGACGCGCCGGAACACGGGCAGGCGGAACGGTCCCGCCGCATCCTCGCAATCGAGGAAATCGACGGCGACCTGCATCTGAGGCGTTATGTCGTCCACGGCGAACCCCTGGGGATTGCTGATGAACAGCGGTCCTTCCTCAAGCTCTACGAGGATCGTGTCCCATGGCAGCGGCAGCACGCCGCCGTAATAGTCGCGTTCGAAGCTGCACCAGCTTGCCACGCGGCCCCGTCCCGACATGCGCCGCCAGGAAAACGCGGCGCCGCCGCATTGTTCGCAGGCGCTGACGACCGGCCAAGAAACATGGCCGCAAGCGTCGCAACACTGCAGGCGCAGCTCGCCTTTGCCGCAATAGGCCCAGAATTCGTCGTGTCCGGGACCAAGCGTGCGATCGGGGCGTTTCTCGGGCATCAGCGCTCTCCCTTCGTGAACAGCAAGGGATGGGCCCGATCCGTCTGGACCAGCGCGGAAAGCGAGGCGCGGACGCCGGCTACCTGCCGCGATCCGGCCTCGTGGCGAAGCTGGCGCACGACTTCCGCCACCTGGCTCCAGCCATGCATGTAACTGCCCGACAGGTTTCCGCCGCCCAGGTTAGTGGGGATGCGGCCGCCATGCGTCATCTGGCCGTCGGCGCAGAAGGCAAGCCCTTCGCCGACCGGGGCGAAACCGAAGCCCTCGATCTGATTGACGAGGTGGATGGTCGATGCATCGTAACCTTCGAAATGGCCGATGTCGGCAAGATCGAGCCCGGCCATGGCGAAGGCTTTCACGGCGGCGTCCCGCATCACCGGGCGCAGCCGCTCGCGCACCATGGCGTGCATCTTGTTCGAAGCAACCCCGCTTTCGCTCCAGCCCGCGACCAGCACCGGATCGTGCACCAGCCCACGCGCCATGTCGGCGCGGCGGACGATCAGGCAGACGGCGCCGTCATTGACGAGGCACAGATCGAACAAGCGCATCGGGCGCACGATATAGCGGGACTTCAGATAGTCCTCGATCGAGATCGGCGCCTGCATCACCGCATTGCCGTTCGCCGAAGCATGTCGGCGTACCTGCACCGCGACCTGTCCCAGATCCTCCTCGTGCGCACCGTATTCCTGCTGGTAATGCGCGAACATCATCGCCCAGTGCGCGGCCTGCGAACTCCAGCCCCATGGGTGGTAATAATAATAAGAGCCCGGCGTCGCATCGCCGCCGCCATAAGTAGCGCCGCCATATTGCCGCCCGATCGCGCGCGAGGCGACGGCATAGATCATCGCCACCGTATCCGCCTCGCCCGCCGCGATGTCGGCACAGACGACCGGCAGGGGGCCGGCCATGATATTGCCGTTCTCGATGGCGTAACGCGGGTTGAGGCCCAGCATCGCCGCCATGCTGCGCGCATCCGGACCGCCGTAAGTGAACGAGACGGAAACGCCGTCGATATCCTCGCGGCGCAGGCCCGAGTCCGTCAGCGCACGTTCGAAAGCGGTGCGGGCGAGACTTTCCGCGTCCGGAGGAAGATAGCCGGCCTCCTTGCGCCGCTGGGCCTGGTAGTCCCGATGATAATCGCTCTCACCGATCCCCACGATGGCGGCACGGGCGCTGAGTTCGGGCAAGGACGGCGGCAGCGCTCGTTTCGATCCGTAGGACATGCTGCTTTAACGACCCATCCCTTCATCCGTACGCTTGCCGCGCCATGTCTGTTTGGCATTTATGGCATGGATCAGGCGCGAATTGTAAGGCGGTTAAAATGGCTGCGAATGGCGCCCGCCTCGGGGAGAAGTGGGCGGCATCGGAAAGGCGAAAGATAAAAGAAATCCAGAAATTTTCTTTTATCTTATGCATTTACATCATAATCTAATATCTGCTCAGCCTATATTTCCCGAAGGCCCGCGCTGAAAAGCTGGCGCGAAGAAAATACACGCCATGCGCTTGACATGTAGGAATGTTCTTCATACGTTCCGTTCTGTCAGGTTTCCAGACTGACAAAACCGCGACGGGTACGGGAGACGCGAAAGGCCTTCGCTTCTCTTGTCTCCCGTAGTGCGGTCGGCGCCCGCGCG
>DASWWL010000047.1:0-2824 GCA_036400975.1 Novosphingobium sp.
CGAGGGCCGCTAACGCGATCATGGATAGGCGCATGGGTCTCGTCCCCTGAATGTGGCGAGCCTAGCGGGTGAATCATGGTCTGTCAGTTATGCTGGCGCGTATGTGCAGTCATTCTGGGGTTGTAATCCCGGGTGAGGGCCGCACATCTGGGGCTTACACACGAGGAATACGGTATGAGCGACACCTACACCCCGCCGAAGGTCTGGACCTGGAACAAGGGTAGCGGGGGCCGGTTCGCCAACATCAACCGGCCGATCGCCGGGCCGACGCATGAGAAAGTGCTGCCGGTCGGCAAGCATCCGCTGCAGCTCTATTCGCTCGGCACGCCCAATGGCGTGAAAGTGACGGTGATGCTCGAAGAGCTTCTGGCGCTCGGCAAGACCGGCGCCGAATACGACGCCTGGCTGATCGACATCAGCAAGGGCGACCAGTTCTCCAGCGGCTATGTCGTGATCAATCCGAACTCGAAGATCCCGGTGATGGTCGATCACAGCGAGCCCAAGCCACAGCGCATCTTCGAGAGCGGGTCCATCCTCGTCTACCTCGCCGAGAAGTTCGACGCCTTCCTGCCGAAGGAACGCGCAGCGCGCACCGAGGCGCTGAGCTGGCTGTTCTGGCAGATGGGATCCGCGCCCTTCCTCGGCGGCGGCTTCGGTCATTTCTACGCCTACGCGCCCGAGAAGTGGGAATACCCGATCGACCGCTATGCAATGGAAGTGAAGCGCCAGCTCGACGTGCTCGATCGCAGGCTGGCCGAGACGGAATATCTTGGCGGCGCCGACTACACGATCGCCGACATGGCGACATGGCCGTGGTACGGCGCGATGGTGAAGGGCGTGCTTTATGGCGCGGGCGAATTCCTCGCCGTGCACGAATACAAGAATGTTATCCGGTGGGCGGATCAGATTGCAGCGCGGCCTGCCGTGAAGCGCGGGCGCATGGTCAACCGCACGTTCGGCGATCCCACGAGCCAGCTGCACGAGCGCCACGACGCCAGCGACTTCGATACGAAGACGCAGGACAAGGTGGCCAAGCCCGCCTGAGCGCTCCGCCTGAGCGATCCGTTTGACCGCAGCGCCGGAATAATGCCACTTCCCCGGTGTGGCCTCGCCGCTGGATCGGGGGATTTCGCATGATGAAAAAAGGCGTGCCCGTCGCAGCAGACCCAGACGCCTATGTGCGCGGCCTGCGCGGCTGGCAGAAAGCCATCGTCGCCGACTTGCGCGATGCAGTTATGGGCGCGGCGAAACTGGATGAAGCCATCAAGTGGGGGCACATCGTCTGTTCCAGTAACGGCCCCGTCCTGCTCATCCGCGCAGAGGAAGAGCGCGTGCTGTTCGGCTTCTGGCGCGGCAAGCGCCTGCGCGAGATCGAACCCGCACTTAAAGCCAGCGGCAAGTACGAGCTGGCCAATCAGGTGTTTCGCAAGGGCGACACTGTCGACACCGCAATGGCGGCAAAGCTCGCCAAGGCTGCGGTTGCGCTGAACAGGAAGCTAGGCGACCCGCAAGCCGCCGCGAAGAAATAGGAAGCTGGCATGCGATCGTTCGTCTTTGCCGTCGGCTTCTGGGTAATCTCGGTCATCTATGTGCTGATCGCCGCCGTGCTGGCGCTTGCGCCGGGCAGGGGCGGCGTGCGCTGGGCGGTGAAGCGTTATGCAAAGCGCATGGTCCAGCTGATGAAGCTCATCGGCATCAAGCCCATCGTGCGCGGCCGCGAGAGCTTGCCCCCGCCGCCCTTCATCCTCGCGCCCAAGCACTCGAGCTATGGCGACGGCTTCCTGATGTACGGCCAGTTCGATGCGCTGGCCTTCGTCACCGGCGACCACCTCGAGCGTTTCCCGCTCGTGCCCAAAGTGCTGGAGAAACTCGGCGCCATCGTGATCGACAATTGCGGTGGCCCCGAAGCGCGCAAGGATCTCGCCCTCAGCTTCGACAAGGCCGCCGCCGACAAGCGCATCGTGCTGATCTATCCCGAAGGCCACCTCACCAAGGTCGGCGAACACAAGCGCTTCCGCTCCGGCGTCTGGCACATGCAGGAGGCCTCGCAATGGCCGGTCGTGCCCGTGGCGACCAGCCTCGGCCTGCGCTGGCAGCAGCAGGATTATCGCAAATATCCCGGCCCCGCCGTGATCGAATTTCTTGACCCCATCCCGCCCGGCCTCGGTAAGGACGAGTTCATCGAACGCCTCGGCGGCGCTATCATGTCCAACACTGACCGCCTGATCGAGGAAGGCCGCGCCTGGGACATGGCGAACGGCATTGTTCGCGAACCGGAGAAGCCTAGTTCTGATGCACGGCCCGACATAGTTTCGCGGGACTCGTGATTCAGGAGACGAAGATGGCCCGCAAGCCCCAGCGCGACGTTGAAAAGACCTACACGCGTGCCCAGTTCGTAGCGAAGCTGCGGCGGTTCGCGGACAGTCTGGAAGGTGGCGAGCCTTTCGCCATCCAGATCGCAGGCGAGCGTGTTCGCGTGCCGGCGCGCGCCAGGTTCACGATCGAGCATGAACGCGACGCGGAAGGCGAAGAGATCGAATTCCAGATGAAGTGGAAGCCAGAGGCATGACAACCGCGCACAATTTCGACTTCACCTCGATCGAAGGAAAGCCGCTCCCGCTGAAACAGTTCAGCGGCCATCCGGTCCTCATCGTCAACGTCGCCTCGAAGTGCGGGCTGACGCCGCAATATGAGGGGCTGGTCAGCCTCTATCACGAGCTGCGCGATCAGGGTCTCGTTGTCCTCGGCGTGCCCTCGAACCAGTTCATGGGGCAGGAGCCCGGCACGAACGAAGAAATCCAGACCTTCTGCTCCACCACGTATG
>DASWWL010000048.1:0-18845 GCA_036400975.1 Novosphingobium sp.
GACGCTGATCTTCACGGGCCGCTTCCTTCCGCCATTGAACGAAGTCGCCTTTCCCGCTTACGCCGAGCTCAACAACAAGGGCCTGCCGGTCGCGCCGGCCTTCCTCTCCGGCGTGCGCATGATCATGCTGATCGCCACGCCATTTTACGTGGGGCTTGGCCTCGTAGCGGGACCGCTTGTCGAAACCTTCTTCGGAGCCAAGTGGCTCGAGATGATTCCGGTCGTCGCGGGTCTCGCCTTCGCGATGCCGGCGATGGCGCTGCAGATCATCTGCTCACCGGCAACCAATGCGTTGGGGCGGCCGGCAATCTACGTCATGACGAGCGCTGCCGGCGCGATCATCATGCCGGTTTGTTTCCTTGTCGGCGTCGGCCTCGGACCGCAGGGGCTGGTGGCAAGCTGGCAGGTGGCGGCGCCATTGCTGTTGGCCGTCACGCTGCTGCTGACGCTTCCCGTCGTCGGCGCCCGCTTTGGCGACTTCGCGGCGACGCTGCTGCCCGTTGTCGTGGGATGCGCGGTGATGGCACTTGCCGTCGAAATATCGAAGCAGGCTCTAGACAGCGTTCCAGCTCCGCTGCTGCTGGCACTGCTCACCGTGACAGGTGCCGCGACTTACGCCGCGACGCTCTGGCTGCTCTGGCCACGCATTGTGCGCGAGACCTGGGCTACCTTGCGCCGGCCGGCCAAAACATCCTCCTGACGCTGGATTTTCGTCCAATCCCGAAACGCGATCGGGGTTCGTCCCAGCCGGCAAACATGATAGACTGCATCTGCCCTAAAAGAACGGCAAGCCGTGCTTCGGGCGGGAGAAATAATGCGCGGGATGGCCTTAGGTCTGGCCGCACTGCTCGCCTCGGTCGGGATCGCGCAAGCGCAGACCGGCCCGGCGGAAGTCGGGGCCTCCGAAGAAATCGCTGGCAGCAGCGATCGCAGCAACCGCATGACAGTGCCCGTCCGCGTCGGCCGGCACGATCAATTCCACTTCATTGTAGACACCGGTTCCCAGCGAACCGTGATCTCCAACGAGGTCGCGACACGGCTCGCCCTCGCCCCCATCGAGAAGCGGCGCATCGTCGGCATCGCGGGTACGGAGATCGCCGATACCACGGTGCTTGGCGAACTGGCACTTGGCCGGCGGTCCTTCTTCGATATGCCCGTGCTGCTATTCGAAGCCGCGCATATCGGGGCGGATGGCCTCATCGGCACCGACAGTCTTCAGGACCAGCGTGTCCTGATCGATTTCGTGAACAATAGCATGACAGTCAGCGACGCCAGGAGTCAGGGCGGCAATTCCGGGTTTGAAATCGTCGTCACCGCCAGGCGCCGCGCCGGACAGCTCATCGTGACACAGGCGGAAGTCGATGGCGTCAGGACCGCGATCATAGTCGACACGGGTTCCGACACCTCGATCGGCAACCGCGCGCTGCAACGCGCGCTGGGACAACGCGGGACACTGACCAGCGCCGTGCTGACGAGCGTGACCGGTCAGGAAGTGACCGTAGAAATCGGCTTTGCCCGCAAGATCGGCATCGGCGATGTCGCCATCGCCAACGCGGTCATCGCTTATACCGACGGTCCCGCATTCGGGGCGCTCAAGCTGGATAATCGCCCGGCGATGATGCTGGGCATGCGGGAATTGCGCCTCTTCCGCCGAATCGCGATCGATTTCGCGCAACGCAAGGTGCTGTTCGATATGCCGAGCAAATCCCGACCAAGGGAATTCTGAATCCGTCCGGGCTTTTCCGGTTAAAGATAGCCGGAGACCAGGTTTCCGTTTGACGCGACGCGTCCTACATAACGCGCCATGCCTCCCGATCATCCATCTTCCGGCGCCAACGCCCGTCACGACGGCTGGCGCACGCTGCGGCGCTTCCTTCCCTATCTCTGGCCCACAGACAACAAGGCGCTGCGTTGGCGAATCGCCTGGGCAGTGCTGCTGATCCTAGCCGCCAAGGCGGCAACGCTCGCCCTGCCCTTCGCCTACAAGCGCGCCGTCGATATGATGACTATGGGCGAAGGCGGAAGCCGGCTAGCGACCGTCGTGATGGCGCTGGTGTTAGCTTATGCGCTAGGCCGCTTCATCGGGGTGCTGTTCGACAACTTGCGTAATATCGTGTTCGAGCGCGTCGGCCAGGACGCTACGCGCGCCCTCGCGGAGGACGTCTTCGCCACGCTGCATACATTGTCGCTGCGCTTTCACCTGTCGCGCCGCACCGGCGAAGTAACGAAAGTGATCGAGCGCGGCACCAAGAGCATCGACGTAATGCTCTACTTCATGCTGTTCAACGTCGCGCCGACGGTGATCGAACTGCTCGTCGTGGCAACGATCTTCTACTTCCATTTCGGCTGGGGACTGGTCGTGGCCACCGCTGTCGCCGTGCTGGCCTATGCGTCGGTGACGCGCCGGATCACCGAATGGCGTTCGGTGCTGCGCGAGAAGATGAACAAGCTCGACGGCCAGGCGATGTCGCGCGCGGTCGATTCGTTGCTGAACTACGAGACGGTGAAATACTTCAGTGCCGAAAAGCGCGAGGAGGAACGCTACGCCCAGGCGACACGTGCTTATGCCGACGCCGCGGTGAAGAGCGAGAATTCGGTCGGTCTGCTCAACATCGCGCAGGCACTGATCGTCAACCTGCTGATGGGCGGCGCGATGGGTTACACGGTATGGGGCTGGTCGCGCGGACAGTTCACCGTGGGCGATCTCGTGTTCGTGAACACGTATCTTACACAGCTTTTCCGGCCGCTCGACATGCTCGGCATGGTCTATCGCACGATCCGGCAAGGGCTGATCGACATGGCCGAAATGTTCCGCCTGATGGACACTCCGATTGAAGTCGCAGATGCCGCCGGCGCGCCCGCGCTCGTGATTAGGCGGCCGACGGTTACCTTCGACAACGTCGTATTCGGTTACGACAAGGACCGCACGATTCTTCACGGCCTGAGCCTCGAGGTGCCGGCGGGCCATCAGATTGCGATCGTGGGTCCTTCAGGTGCTGGCAAGTCCACCATCGCCCGGTTGCTGTTCCGTTTTTACGACCCCTGGTCGGGCCGCATCCTGATCGACGGGCAGGACATCAAGGGCGTGACCCAGGCGTCCCTGCGCGCCGCGATCGGCATCGTTCCCCAGGATTCCGTGCTGTTCAACGAAAGCATCGGCTACAACATCGCTTATGGGCGGGACGGTGCCACCGTAACCGACATCGAAGCAGCCGCCAGGGGCGCGGCGCTGATGCCCCTGATAGACCGCCTGCCGAAACGGTTCGAGACGGAAGTCGGTGAACGAGGGCTCAAGCTGTCCGGCGGCGAGAAGCAGCGTGTCGCCATCGCGCGCACGCTGGTGAAGAACCCGCCGGTGCTGATCCTAGACGAAGCAACCAGCGCGCTCGACACGCGTACCGAACGCGACATCCTGGCGACACTGCACACAGTTTCGGAACACCGCACCAGCCTGTCCATCGCACATCGGCTGTCGACCATCGCCGATGCCGACCGGATCCTGGTGATGAATGAGGGGCGATTAGCGGAAGCGGGCAACCACAATGAGTTGCTTCGGATGGACGGCCTTTACGCCGAGATGTGGGCGCGACAAGCTGCGGAAATCGAGGAACTGGGGGAAGCTGCCGAGTAGACGCCCAGCAAAACCCGGCCTTCGAGAAGCTATGCTGCCTTAATCGAAAGCCAGACTCTACTTCACCACGTCCGCGTCATGCCAGACCACGGCTTGCGCGACCTTGATGCAGTCCATGCCACCGTCGTAAGTCATCGCCGGCGAGCCATAGAGCCGCCAGCCTTGCGCTACCGCCTCGGACACGCGTTCGCAGAAGGCGCGGTCGTCCTTGCCGGTGAGCAGACGGTAGATCGGCTTGTCGTCGGGCGGAATGGACATGAACTACCTCGAAGCTCCTCCCCGCAACGGGAAGGTGATTTGGACTAGAGGATATACTTCGACAAGTCGCTGTCGCCAGCCAATCCGGCCAGCTTATCGTGCACATAGGCCGCATCGACCGTCACCGTCTCGCCGACACGGTCCTCCGCCTCGAAACTCAGTTCCTCAAGCAGCTTCTCCATTACCGTCTGGAGCCTGCGGGCGCCGATGTTCTCGATCGTCTCGTTCACTTGCGCGGCGATACGGGCAATCTCGCCCACCGCGTCGGGTGCGAAATCGAGGGTAACCTGCTCTGTACCGAGCAACGCGCGATATTGCGCGACGAGATTGGCCCGCGTTTCCGAAAGGATGCGGACAAAGTCCTCCTCCGACAAGGCTTTCAGTTCGACGCGGATCGGCAGACGGCCCTGCAGTTCGGGCAGCATGTCGGAAGGCTTGGCGACATGGAACGCACCGCTGGCGATGAAGAGGATGTGATCGGTCTTCATCGGCCCATACTTGGTGGCGACGGTCGTACCCTCGATCAGCGGCAGAAGATCGCGCTGAACGCCTTCACGGCTCACCGAGCCGCCACGCACGTCGCTGACGGCGATCTTGTCGATCTCGTCGAGAAAGACGATTCCGTTGGTCTCGGCATTCTGCAGCGCGACGCGGGCGACATCGTCCTGATCCATGCGCTTTTCTGCTTCCTCGTCGACGAGCTTGTCCCAGGCGTCAGGCACCTTGAGCTTGCGACGCTTCATGTTGTGCTTGCCGAAGGCCTTGCCCATCATATCCGACAAGTTGATCATGCCGATCGAGCCACCCATGCCGGGGATTTCCATCGGCATGTTGGGTGCGTCCTCCACCTCGATCTCGACCTCGGTGTCATTCATCGCGTTCTCGACGATGCGCTGACGAAATGCCTCGCGCGTCGCTTCCGAAGCGCCCTCGCCGACCAGCGCGTTGAGCAAGCGCTCCATCGCCGCCTTGGATGCGGCCTCCCGCACCGCCTCGCGGCGGCGATCCTTCTCCAGCCGGATCGCTTCTTCGGCCAGATCGCGCGCGATCTGCTCCACGTCGCGGCCGACATAGCCAACCTCGGTGAACTTGGTCGCCTCAACCTTGACGAACGGCGCGTCGGCCAGCTTGGCCAGACGGCGGCTGATCTCGGTCTTTCCGCAACCCGTGGGGCCGATCATCAGGATGTTCTTGGGCGTCACCTCATCGCGGAGCTCAGGCGAGAGACGCTGGCGGCGCCAGCGATTGCGCAAAGCCACGGCGACGGCGCGCTTGGCTTCGGCCTGGCCGATGATGTGTTCGTCCAGGGCAGCAACAATCGCCTTAGGGGTAAGTGAGTCTTTCATTTCCAACCTTCTCTGCCCTTCCAGGGTGCGGAAAAGCGGGATGAGAACTTTCCATTGATGACGGGAAGAACAATCCCATCTCGGAAAACCCTTCCTCAATCGGAAGGGCAAACAGAAATCAGCCTTCGATCACTTCGACCGTCACCCGGTCATTCGTGAATACGCAGACCTCCGCGGCAATACGCATGGCGCGCCGCGCGATTTCTTCCGCGTCCTCCTCGTAATCGGTGAGGGCGCGGGCGGCCGAAAGCGCATAATTGCCGCCAGAGCCGATCGCGGCAATGCCCCCTTCCGGCTCGAGTACGTCGCCATTGCCGGTGAGGATCAGCATCGTGTCGGCATCCGCCACGATCATCAGCGCTTCGAGATTGCGGAGATACTTGTCGGTGCGCCAGTCCTTGGCCAGTTCCACCGCCGCACGCATGAGCTGGCCGCGATATTGCTCCAGCTTCTTTTCCAGCCGTTCGAACAAGGTGAAGGCATCGGCAGTGGCGCCGGCGAAACCGGCGATCACCTTGCCACCTTCACCGATACGCCGCACCTTACGGGCGTTCGGTTTCATCACGGTATTGCCCATGGAGACCTGACCGTCACCCGCGATGACCGTCTTGCCTGCCTTCTTCACGCCGATGATGGTCGTCCCATGCCACTGGATCAGGCCGTGGCTCGCCCCGCTATTGTCCATGCCGCGTGATATGGGAAACCACGCCGCACCTTCAAGCGGCTATCCTTCGGATCAGCTTCCGTTTGGTCCCGGACCGCTGGGCGCGGGCCCACCCATGCCCGGTGCGCCGACTGCACCGATATTGCCGAACAGATCCTCCAGGAAGCTGCGGTCACGCCCGAGGGTCGGTGTCTTCTTGCCCTCCGGGCTGAGCCGCACGACCTTGTCCATGCCGGCCCGATCGATGCCAGCCACGTTACCGGCAGGGTCAAAGCGTACGCGCAGAACCGTTTGTTGATAAGTCTTGGCGCGCTGGAAGGCCGCCTGTTTGGTATCCATCGAGACGTAGTACCAGTCCTTGCTGCCGAACTGGCTGATGAACGTCGGGCGGCCGAGCGTGCGCTCTACGGAAAGACGGTTATCGACGCCGGGCTGAACCGAATCAACCAGCGCACTGTCCATGATGTAACCGCGATGATCCTTGATCGAGGCACAGCCCCCGGCCAGCACGGCAAGGCCGAGCGTGGCTGCGACGCCCAGATGTGTCCGGCCGAAAAAGCGCATGCAGAAACTCCGATCGAAGGCGCGCCGGTTTGCAAGCGTTGGCATCGCCGTGTAACGGCACAAGCCTTAAGGCCCCGCGCCCGACATCGCAATGGCGTTGGCGGCACCCTATTTAATCGGTCATGAATGAAAGGCCCGCGACCGTGTCCTTCTTCTCCCGCCTGTTCGGCAAGCGCGCCGACGACCGCGCCCATGTCCGCCCGCTCTGGCATCGCGTGGTCGAACTGGCGCGCGACAAAAGCTGGTATGCCGAACATGGCCTGGCAGATACCGTACCCGGCCGCTTCGACGCGATCACGCTGGTGCTCGTGCTCGTGCTGCTGCGCATGGAACGAGATGAAGCGCTGATCGAACCTTCGGTGCGTCTGACCGAGCTTTTCGTCGATGACATGGATGGCCAGCTTCGTGAAAGCGGGGTCGGCGACCTGGTCGTGGGCAAGCATGTCGGCAAGCTGATGAGCACGCTGGGCGGCCGGCTCGGAGCGCTGCGCGAGGCCTTGCCACAAGGCAGGGCGGCGGTGGCCGAAGTGCTGTTGCGCAATCTGACGCTCGTAGAAGGAGCAGAGGCCGGCGGCGCCGCGCATGCTACGCTTGTTCTCTGGGAACATCTGCTCGCGACATCGGGAGAAGATCTTCTCGCGGCCAGGATCACGCTGTGACGGCAGGCGAATTCTCACGCCTGTTCGACGTTCGGCAGGCCGAAGGCAAATCCGTGCGACTGGTGGCCAACGAGGTCGAACGCGCCGCTTTGGCGGCGCGATTCGGCATCGTGCGGATCGACCGGCTGGAAGCCGAGGTTCTGCTGGAAAGAGATGGCGAGGCCGTAAACGCCAAAGGGCAGCTAAATGCCGAAATCGTGCAGAGCTGCGCCGTATCCGCCGAAGACCTTCCGGCCAGCATGCACGAACCGCTGACGTTCCGTTTCGTGCCTGCACAGGGCGACCACCGTCCAGACGAGGAAATAGAGCTGGACGCTGGCGACCTCGACGAGATCGAATACGAAGGCACCATGTTCGATCTGGGCGAAGCAGTCGCGCAAAGCGTGGCGCTGGCGATCGACCCCTTTGCCACCGGCCCTCAGGCCGAGGAAGCCAGGCGCAAGGCCGGGCTCATCGACGAAACCGCAAGCGGACCTTTCGCTGCGCTGGCGAAGCTCAAAAAACAGGATTGAATTTTTCGGGAAGATCAGAACGGGATGTCGTCGTCCAGATCGTCGGCAAAGCCGCCGCTGCTCCGCGAACCACCGCTGGAGCCGCCACCGCCCCAGTCATTGCCGCCACCGGAACGGCCACTGCCCGAAGAGCGTGCACCGCCTTCGTCACCCCAGCCACCTCCACTGCCGCCGCCAGAGCGACCGCCGCCACCGCCCTGCGGACCGTCAAGCATAGTCAGAACCGCGCCCGGGCCCTGCAATACGACTTCGGTCGAATAGCGATCTTGTCCCTGCTGGTCCTGCCATTTGCGCGTGCGCAACTGGCCCTCGACATAGACCTTGCTGCCCTTCTTCAGGAAGCGCTCGACCACGCCAACGAGACCTTCGGAAAAGATCGCGACGGTATGCCACTCGGTGCGTTCCTGCCGCTCCCCAGTGTTGCGGTCTTTCCAGTTTTCCGACGTCGCGATGCGGAGGTTGGCGACACGCCCGCCATTCTGGAACGAGCGCACTTCGGGATCGGCCCCAAGGTTGCCGACCAGAATGACCTTGTTGACGCTGCCTGCCATCGAATCGCTATCCTCTAGAATTGAGGTTCGGAGGTAATGCGTAGGGGCAGGAACGACCACCCCGTGCCCGCGCCTTTTTCAACAGACCAGAGGCTAAAGCCCCAGCGCTACCGCGCTCCAGTACGTCACCCCCGCCGCGACGTAGGCGAGGGCAAACAAGTAGACGAGCATGAAGACTGGCCACCTCCACCCGTTCGTTTCGCGCCGGGCGACGGCGATTGTCGACATGCACTGCGGCGCGAAGACGAACCATGCGAGGAATGCCAGCGCGGTGGGCAGGCTCCAGTCTGCCTTCAAGCGATCGCCAAGCGCCATGGCCGCCTGCTCATCGTCGGTGGCGGCGACCGCATAACTGGTCGCGAGCGAGCTGACCGCCACCTCGCGCGCGGCCATCGCGGGGATCAACGAAAGCGCAATATCGCGATTGAAACCAATGGGCTCGACCACTACGGCAAGGCCGTTGGCGAGCTTGCCGGCGATCGACGCATCGACCTGGCTTTGCCCATCGCCCGCACGCGGGAAGTTGAGCAACAACCACAACACCACCGTGACCGTGAAGATGATCGTGCCGGCACGACGCAGGAATATCCACGCGCGCTGGAACAGGCCGATGGCGAGGTCCTTCGCATGCGGAAGCTGGTACTTCGGCATTTCCATGATGAAGCCGCTGGCCGCGCCCTTCGTAACCGAGCGACGCAGCACCAGCGCCACAAGCATGGCCCCGACAATACCGATCACGTAGAGCCCGAACAGCACCAGACCCTGCAACCCTACGCCAAAGCCGACATTGCGGTTCGGGATAAAGGCCGCGATGATCACCGCATAGACCGGCAGGCGGGCCGAACAGGTCATCAGCGGAGCGATCAGGATGGTGGTCAGCCGGTCCTTGGGATCGGTAATGCTGCGCGTCGCCATGATGCCGGGAATGGCGCAGGCGAAACTCGACAGCAGCGGGATGAAGCTGCGCCCTGAAAGGCCGACTCCCGCCATCATGCGATCCATCAGAAAGGCCGCGCGCGCCATGTAGCCGGAGGCTTCCATCGCTAGGATGAAGAAGAACAGGATCACGATCTGCGGCAGGAACACGACGACCGAACCGACGCCTGAAAGAATGCCGTCGGTTATCAGATCGCGCAGCAGGCTGGGCGGCACGGTCGCCACCACTTCACCGCTGATCCAGCCGACAACAGCTTCAAGTCCGTCGGCGAAAGGCGTGGCCCAGGCGAATACCGCCTGGAACACCACGAAAAGCAGCGCGAAGAGGATCGCCGGACCGAACCACGGATGCAGGAACATATGGTCCAGCCGTGAATGCAGCCGGTGCCTGGCGGTTTCGGACACGATCGCCGCATCGGCGATCGCATGCGCGCTTACCCGTCTTTCGGTCAGCGTAATGGTCGCATTCTGGGGCGTTGCGTGGTGGGGCTCGGCCCGGGCAATGGCTTCGGTCAGTTCCGCCAACCCCCGGCGGCGTACGGCCACGGTCGGGATCACCGGCACACCAAGCGCCTGCTCCAGGGCCTTGGGATCGAGCACCAGGCCATCCCGCTCGGCAAGGTCGATCATATTGAGCGCGACGACCGTCGGCTTGCCGAGGCCAATGACCTCCTGTGCGAAAACCAGGTGCTGTTCGAGGTTCGAGGCGTCGAGCACGACCACAAGCACTTCGGGCGCGGTTTCGCCCGGAAACTGGCCGAGAATGACCCTGCTCGTCACGGCCTCGTCCGGGCTGGTGGGATGCAGACCATAGGCGCCGGGCAGGTCCGTCAGCTCGATGGGCTCGCCATTGGGCAACATCAGCCGCCCGGCTTTTCGCTCGACCGTAACGCCGGGATAATTGGCGATCTTCTGGCGCGCGCCGGTCAGCGCGTTGAACAACGCACTCTTGCCCGCATTGGGGTTGCCGACCAGTGCGGCGCTGCGATGACGGCTCATGCCTGGCGACCCATTTCTCAGTATGCCTCGACCCGCATGGCACGCGCATGAGCGCGGCGCAGAGCCACCGTCATGCGGCCGACCATGACGGCGATCGGATCGTGCCCGCCCATTATGCCGCGATGCGACACCGCAATCCGCGCGCCTTCATCGATACCCATCGCGCGCAATCGCTGTGCCTCTTCATCGACGAGTTGAGTCCAATCGACGGCGACAATCCGCGCGCGTTGACCGATCGGCAGCAGATCCAGTGTCATCAGCGCATCCATCGTTCCGCGCTGCCAGATCGCCAGGGCTTTTGCAACTGGTTCGCAATACCATCCGGCGTCGCGAAGACCGCGAAGACCGAAGGCTATCGCGCGGGATAACGCAGCCGGCCCAGCAAGCGCGGCAGGCTGAACCGGTCATCCGCGGGCCGTACCCATTGCGCCTTGGCCTTCTCAAAGCGGACGATGCCCTCGATCCGGCGATCGAGAAAGGCGCGCGTCTCCGCCTTGTCCTCGCTCCTGTCGTCAACATAGACCGCCAGCGTCGCGGCATAGACAGACGCCAGGATCGCACGCTTGGTATAGTGATTATAGTCGCTCGCGGTATCACCCGCGAGCCGCCACATCGCATCGGCGCTCGACCAGCCGAGCCGCAGAGCACGCGCGACGTTACGGGGCAAAGCCATGATCGACAGCGCGCGCCGCAGCGCCTCCTCGTTCCCCCGCACCGCATCCAGACGCGCCAATACCAGACGGCGAATACGCTCGCGGATCGGCAGACCGGCAAGCTCGCCAACCGGACATGCGTGCGCCATCTCCGCATCGACATATGCGATCCATGCGGAGATCATCTCCATCGGATCGCCGTGATAGGCATAGGCGGCGACATCCGGGTCGACACCCGCCTCCGTGGCTGCGGCGGCGGCCGCATCGGCCGACCAGCCATCGAACACCGCCGCCGCCGCAACGCGCGGCGCAAGCATTACGCGCAGTTCTTCGAGAGCGGCCGCCTGCGCCATGTCGTCAGAAGCTCGGCCCGTAAACGGCGGAGCCCGCCCGTTGGCCGCGCGGCCTGGTACTTGCCTCAATCTCCGCGACGAGCGCGCCGGTCTTGCCCGATAGCGTGGCATAATCGCGTGCCGAACGGCCCGAATTGTCAGAGCGATCGGGATCCGCACCGGCCTTCAGCAGGATGCGCATCATCGCCGTATCGCGACGGTGCACGGCGGAGATCAGGGGCGTTTCGCCGGCGTCGTTCGGATCATCCACCCGCGCGCCGCGATCGACGAGCAACTGAACCCCTTCAATGAACCCCAGGTTGCAGGCCAGCACGAGAGGGGAAACGCCGCGCGAATCCCGGGCGTTCACGTTTGCTCCCTTGGCCAGCATATATGTCATCCACGTAGTATCGCGGCGGGCAGTGACGATGTGCAGCGCGGTCTGGCCATTGGTCACATCGCGTGTGTTGATCAGTGTCGTACCCGGCTCGTTGAGCACTTCCTCAACCTTCTGGCCATCCTTCTTGCGCACCGCTTCGAGGAACTTGAAACCTTGCGACATCTGCGCCTGTACCGGAGCCGTCCAGCACAGTGCACCCATGAGCAGCGGCATCAGGACGCGCATGACCGTCCGCCCCCGCCGCCTGCATGCCTTCACCACCTTGCCGATCCTCCTGTTTCGCGGCGCACGCTGCCGCGACACACCTTGCGCCGCGCGGTTTAGCAGAGCATGAACCGCCGCGCCATGACGATAAGATCCCGCACGATCGCCCTTTGCCTTTCCCTGGCGCTTCCCCTGGCCGGCTGCGGCCAGTCCCCGACGGGACCGACGGAGCGCCCGCCATTGGAAGGGGCGGCGATCGGTGGACCGTTCACGCTTGTCGACAAAACCGGGAAGGCCGTACGCTGGGACGATTTCGCCGGAAAGTACCGCATCGTCTACTTCGGCTATACATTCTGTCCCGACGCCTGCCCGATGGACGTTCAGGCGGCGATGCAGGGCTTTGCCCGCTTCGACAAGGAGCATCCCGCTCTCGCCGCCAGAGTCCAGCCGATCTTCATCTCGATCGATCCGGCGCGCGACACACCGCAGATCGTCGGGGAGTTCGCCGCAGCGTTCTCACCGCGTCTGCTGGGTCTGACCGGCACTCCCGAACAAGTACAGACAGCAGCCAAAGCTTTCGCGGTCTACTATGCCAAAGGCAAGCAGACATCGGGCGGCTATCTCATGGATCACAGCCGCGTAACGTACCTGATGGGCCCCAAGGGTGAGGCCATCGCGATGCTTCCGGTCGACAAAGGCCCCGATGCGGTGGCCACGGAACTGGCGAAATGGGTGAAATAACCGAAAGGTTCTGGGAACGTCCGCTCGCGACCCTTTCACGCGACGAATGGGAGGCGCTCTGCGACGGCTGCGGCAAATGCTGCCTGCACAAGGTCGAAGATGAGGATACGGGCGATATCTATCCCACCAACGTCGCCTGCAAGCTGCTCGATCTCACCACCGCGCGCTGCAAGGACTATCGCCACCGCCGTGCCTTCGTGCCCGATTGCCTGCGGCTGACCCCACGTCTTGCCGGACAGCTCGAATGGCTGCCCGATACTTGCGCCTATCGTCTGCGCGCCGATGGAGCCCCACTCCCGGACTGGCATTATCTGATCGCCGGCGATCGCGAGGCGGTGCATCTCGCCGGCGCCTCCGTGGTGGGCAAGGCGGTAAGCGAGGATGTCGCAGGGCCGCTGGAACACCACATCATATGGCCCGTGGATCCGATGTTCGACGAAGGCGAAGATGCTTGACTGGCTGAAGCGCGATCCCCGCGCCGCGCCGTGCATCGAAGTGGCGGGGCAGCGCCTGCCGGTTATCGTGCGGCGGCTAGGGCACGCCCGGCGCATGACGTTGCGCCTTGCTCCGGGGGGTGGGGAAGTGCGCGTTTCCATGCCGCAATGGGCGCGCACGGCCGATGCGCTGGCCTTTGCCCGCTCACGGACGGACTGGCTGGAAAGCCAGCTTGCGGCCTTGCCCGTTCAAACGCCGCTGATCGCGGGCGGCACCCTTCCTTATCGCGGCTCCCTGTTCACCATCGCGCATGACGAGCGTGCGCCGCGCCATGTCGTGCTCGCCGAAGGCAAGGTGCACGTCGGCGGCCCCACCGCCTCATTTCCCGGACGCCTGCGCCGCTGGCTGGAAAAGGAAGCGCAGGCGCTCTGCAGCGAAGATCTCGCATATTACTGCGCCCGCGCAGGCAAGGCCCCGCCCAGACTCGCTCTATCGAATGCGCAACGACGCTGGGGCAGCTGCGCCCCCGATGGCGCGATCCGCATCAACTGGCGGCTGGCGATGGCTCCAGACTTCGTCCGCCGCTCCGTAGTGGCGCATGAAGTGGCGCATCTCGTCCATTTCGATCACAGCCCCCGTTTCCACGCGTTGCTCACGGAATTGTATGAATGCGACATCGCCGAAGCAAACCGATGGCTCAAAGCGAAAGGCCGCACGCTCTATGCGCCTTTCGGCTGATACTCGCTACGCCTAGCGCTTCTCCTCATCAGCCCCTATCTTCGCGCGATGGCACTCATTCGCCCCACCAGTTTCTGGCGCCAGGTTTCCCCCCGCGGGGCGATCACGGACTTCATCACGGTGTTCCGCCAGGCGGGCAAGAACCGCTGGCGCATCGCCGTCGCCTCGGCGATCATGACGACGGCGATCTTCTCGGTGATGTGGCAGGAAGGGGGACGCGGCCTGCCCCGCCCGCCCATGGTGACTTACATCACCGTGTGGGATCCGCATCGCACGCAAGCAGAGATCATCGCCTCCAACATCGCAAACCAGAAACGCAAGGAGCGCCTCGCCGCCGAGCAGGCGAAACGCGACGAGGAAGTGCGGCAAATGTACAAGTCGCTCGGCCGCGCCACCGGCATGGACGTCGATGCCATCGAGAAGAAGGCGCGCGAGGAACAGGCCGTCTCGGCGCGCGCTTCCGCCACGCCCAGGGCCCCCTCCCAAGGTGAATGACGATGCGCGCTGGCTGGCGGCGGCAGCAGGCCTCGCCGCGCGGGGACGCCCGCTAAGCCGGCCCAATCCGGCCGTGGGGGCGATCATCGTCAGGAGCGGCAAGGTTATCGGACGCGGCTGGACGCAACGCGGCGGCCGCCCCCATGCCGAGGCGATGGCGCTGGGAATGGCAGGTGCAGCAGCCGAGGGCGCGACTCTCTACGTAACTCTGGAGCCTTGCGCGCACGAAAGCGCGCGCGGCCCAGCCTGCAGCGCGCTGATCGCTGCTTCCGGCCTTGCCCGCGTCGTCATCGGTTGCGCGGATCCCGATCCGCGCACCGCCGGCAAAGGCATTGCCCGCATCCAGGCAAGCGGCATCACGGCGGAACTGCTGCCCAGCATGGAGGCGGCCGAAAGCCTCGCCGGTTATCTCGGCCTGCGCAGTCGCAAACGGCCCGAAATCACACTCAAGCTCGCGATCTCGCTGGATGGCTGCATTGCCTTGGGCAATGGCGAAAGCCAATGGATCACCGGCCACGAGGCGCGCGCGCATGCGCACGCAATGCGGGCAAAAGCGGATGCGATCCTGGTGGGCGGCGGCACACTGCGCACCGATGCCCCCCGGCTCGACGTGCGCTTGCCCGGCCTCGAATACCGCAGCCCGGAACGCTGGGTGCTGACGCGCGGCAAAGCGCCCGAAGGCTGGCACGCATTATCCTCGCCCGAAGCTGTCGGGACGATGGCGGACGTCCAGTATCTCTTCATCGAGGGAGGCGCGGGAGCAGCCAGCGCCTTCCTCGCCGCCGGTCTTGTCGATCGCCTGCTGATCTACCGCGCGCCGATCGTCATCGGTGGCGGCCTTCCGGCAGTGTCCGACATCGGCCTTGGCGCGCTGGACGATGCGCAGGGACAATGGCGGCTGACCGATCGGCGACAGCTTGGCAGCGATACGCTCGAAGTCTATCAGCACCGGTCATGTTTACAGGCATAGTCACGGCCCTCGGCGCCATTCGCGAAGTCCGCCAGACGGGCGATCTCCACGCGGTCATCGCTTGTCCCTTCGATCCCGCCGGGATCGCGATGGGCGCATCGATAGCCTGCTCGGGCACTTGCCTGACCGTTGTCGACAAGGGCGGTGTCGCCGGCGACGCCTGGTTCGCGGTCGACATCTCGGGAGAAACCGTGGCGCGCACGGTGCCGGGGCGCTGGGAGACGGGCCGGGCGATCAACCTCGAACCGGCACTGAAGCTGGGCGATGAGCTAGGCGGCCATATCGTGACCGGGCATGTCGATGGCGTGGGTACGATCGTGAGCGTTACGCCCGAAGGGGATTCGCGGCGTCTCGTCATTTCGGCGCCGGGTGAGCTTGCGCCCTATCTCGCACCCAAGGGCTCGATCACGGTCGATGGCGTTTCGCTGACGGTCAACGAAGTCGCCGACCAGCCGGACGGAGCCTGCCATTTCAACCTGAACATCATCCCGCACACCGCCGAGGTGACGACGCTCGGCGCGCTGGCGGCGGGCGACCGCGTCAACCTCGAGATCGATGTACTGGCGCGTTACCTGCGACGGATGCAGAGCCTGCGCGGCTGACGCCCCTTCCCCGATCAAGGGAAGGGCGGACTATCAGCCCGTGACGTCCGCCGTGGCGGCAATGAACTTGTCGATGTTGCCGGCGGTCAAGCCCGCTACGTTGATCCGACCCGATCCCGCCATGTAGACGCCGTGCTTCTCGCGCATCGCCAGCACCTGTTCGGGGCTATAGGGGATGATCGAGAACAGACCATTCTGGCCGCCGACCGGCGTCAGATCGACACCGCCGGTTTTGCCCGACGCAGCCAGCTTCGCCCGCACCTGGCGCATGCGCTCGCGCATCTGATCGAGTTCATCGAGCCACTGCCGCGTCAGCCCTTCGTCCTCCAGCACGATGCGGACAGCGGCTGCGCCATGATCCGGCGGCTGCGACCAGTTGGCGCGGGCCAGCGCGTGGCCGTTCGACATCGCGGCGGCAAGCTGCGCCGGATCGCTGACCATGACATAGAGCGCGCCCGTACGGTCGCGATAGAGTCCGAAGTTCTTGTCGCAGCTATAGGCGACAAGCGCTTCCGGGACGGCACCGACGACACGGCGAACGCCATAGGCGTCTTCTTCCATGCCGGCGCCCAGCCCCTGATAGGCGAGATCGAGGATCGGCAGCACCTGCGCTTCGACCAGAAGGCCCGCGATCTCGTCCCAGTCGGCGTTCGAATAGTCGATGCCCGTAGGGTTGTGGCAACAGCCGTGCAGCAGAAAGGCGTCACCCGGCTCGGCCGAGGCGATAGCGGCGCGCAGCGCACCCATGTCGACGACGCCATCGGCGGTCGCATGGCTGAAGGTCTTCAGCTCAAGACCGAGATCGGCGCAGATCTGCGCATGGTTCGGCCAGCTCGGCACGCCCATCCACACGCGCTTGACCAGCGCGCGCTTGGCCATCGCCAGCGCGAGGCGCAGCGAGCCGGTGCCGCCGGGGGTCTGCATCCCCTCGATGCGCCCGCCGAGTGAAGGGTCCGCCTTGCCGAACACATAGGGCATCAGCGCCTCGACGAAGCCCATGTCTCCTTCGGGACCGAGGTAGGCCTTCGAATCCTGCGTCGCGACCAGCCGCTTCTCGGCTTCCTTGATCGCCCCGAACACCGGGGTATCGCCCTGCCCGGTGCGGTAGACGCCGACGCCGAGATCGATCTTGTCGGCGCGCGGATCGGCATTGTGGAGCTTGATCAGCGCAAGAAGCGCATCGGCGGGCTGTTGCTGCAGGTTCGTAAGCATGGCGGCGCGCACTTACGCGCCGTCGGATAAGGGGGCAAGCCGGATTCTGGCCTTCCGCATCGCGCGGCCGTCAGAACGGCAGCCAGTTCTGCTTTTGCGAGAACTTCATGTAGCCGACATTGGCGCCCAGCCGCAGACCGGCGCCCATGCGCACCGGGATCAGCACTATGTCGCCGCGGCGCAAGTAGCTGACGTTGAAGCCGCCGATGAGATAGGCCTGTCCCTCGCCCGCGCCAAAGCGATGATACAGATCCTGGGTATCGTAGAGATTGTAGACCAGCACGAAAGCGCTGCCTGCGTTCATGCCGGCGTCCAGCCCGATCGAGGGCCCGGTCCAGTATACCGGCCGCGTTCCTTCCACCTTGTGATGCAGCGTGCCCGAACCATAGCGCAGCCCCACCACCAGGGCGCCGCCGCCCTCGCGGCCGATGATATAGCCGTTCGGCTCGCCCTGCTTGGCCAGGATATCTTCTATCATCTGCGCCAGGCCGGCGGCGCCCTTGCCGAAAACGCCCTCGGCCGCGCCGATCAGGTCGTCCTTGCGATATGTCGTGCCGTTGCCGGTATTCAGTTGCGGCGACGGATCGGATGGAGACGGCGTACCGTTGCCGGGCGAAGGGATCGTCGCCGGGTCGGACGGCGCCGCATAAGCGGGCGCGGTAACGGGCTGGGCCACCGGACCGGCGGGCGGCGCTTGCGGCCGCGAAAGGTCACCGTCGATGGCGGTGTCGGGATCGATCGACTGCATCTGCGCCGATGCCGGGGCAGCCGCCAGCGCCGCAATCGCCAGCGCTGCCAAAGGCCAGCGCTTCCACATTCCTTGTACCGCCATGGCAAAGCCTCCCAGGGGCGCGATCATTCCGACGCGGTCCGCCCATTCCATCCGCCTAGAGAATCCACCACCGCTTAGCCCGCAATGAACGGGCGGCGAGCCGAGTCGCTTTTGCGGCCAACCGAGTCTCCTTTTGCCGCCCTTGCAGCCGGCGGCGAACCGCCCACAGGAAAAGCCGTTGGCGAGGCTTCGAAACCGGCGATCGCGCAGGCATCCGTCCCGCCGGGGATGCGATCCCGCAATCTTGCAAAATCACCACAGCCCCCTCTTGTCGCCCCACCCGCCCCCCGCTATAGCGCCGCCTCGCCGCTGCGATCCGGAGACGTGGGTGAGTGGCTGAAACCAACGGTTTGCTAAACCGTCGTACTGGTAAATCCGGTACCGAGGGTTCGAATCCCTCCGTCTCCGCCAATTCTCTTCCTGAATATCCCAGGGAGTTTTGGCGTCCGGGCCTGCCATTCCACACATAAAGCTCCAGATGAACTGAGCGGTCAGGGGCGCACGATTTCGCCGTCTTCCTTTTTGAATTCGTCGGGCTTCCGGTCCAGCAAATCCAATACCGCTTCGGATGGACGGCACAGTTTCGCGCCCTTCGGCGTCACGACGATCGGGCGGTTCACAAGGATCGGATGGACCAGCATGGCTTCGACGATCGCGGCATCCGGTACCGACGATTCAAGCAAGCCAAGTTCGGCGGCAGTCGTTCCCTTCTCGCGCAACACGTCGCGCGGCTTCACCCCCATTGCGGCGAACAGTTCGTCAAGCTGCAAACGCGTCCAGCCGACATTGCGATATTCGACGACAGTAGGAGCATATCCAGCGGCTTCGATCATCGCGAGCGCATTGCGCGACGTGCCGCAATCCGGGTTATGATAGATCGTGATCGGGAATTCATCGGCCATTGTGGGCATCCTCTTCGAACAGCCATGCGAAGAAGCCGACCGCCGCCACGGTGCCCACGATCTGCCCGGCGACGAACAGCGGGGCCGAAGCCGGCGCGATACCGGCGAAGGTGTCGGACAGGCTTCGGGCGATCGTCACGGCTGGATTGGCGAACGACGTTGAAGCGGTGAACCAATATGCGGCGGTAATGTAGAGGCCGACCGCAATC
>DASWWL010000049.1:0-1937 GCA_036400975.1 Novosphingobium sp.
AGGTAGAGGCCGGTGCCGCCGACGATGATGGGAACTTTCCCCTGCCCCTGCAGCTCGGCGATCTTCGCGGCGGCGTCCTTCGACCAGGCGCCTGCTGAATAGCGGGTCGCAGCGTCGACATGGCCGAACAGGTGGTGCGGAGCCGCCGCCTTCTCTTCCGCATCCGGCCGCGCCGTCAGGACGTCGAGGTCGGCATAGACCTGCATGGCGTCGGCATTGATGATCTCGCCATCAAGCCGTTTGGCGAGCGCGATCGCCAGCTTGGTCTTGCCGCTTGCCGTCGGGCCGTGGATCAGGATGGCAGGGCGCATAACTTCGTCAAATATCCCCAACTTCGGGGCAATTCCCCAACTCGGACGGTTCACTGTTTACGCGTGGCCGCAGCGCCTGTTAGAGCGCGTGGCTCGCCCTAACGCGACACGGCTGGAACGTCCATGACTCTTGTTCTGACACTCGTTTCGAAAAGCAGCGATGTCGCGCAGCTGGCGAAAGCCGCGCCGGGCGGATCGGGCGATGCGGTGGACCGGTCTGCAGGCGGCTGGAGCGTTGCGGAACGCGATGTTCCAGATCTCAAAGAACATGGCGGTGCGGACCTCGTGAGCTGGCTCGAGGCGGAAACGCGGGCGGCGGGCGCTGACTGGGCGATCACGCCAAAGGCCAACCGGAAGAAGCGCCTTCTGATCTCGGACATGGATTCCACGATCATCGGGCAGGAATGCATCGACGAGCTGGCGGACTTTGCCGGGCTGAAGGCGGAGATTTCCGCGATCACCGAGCGCGCGATGCGCGGGGAACTCGATTTCGCCGGCGCGCTGACGCAGCGCGTGGCGATGCTGAAGGGCCTGAAGCTCAGCGCGGTGGAGGCCTGCTATGCCGAGCGCGTGCGGCTGAACCCCGGCGCGAAGGAACTCGTCGCGACGATGAAGGCCAATGGCGCGCGCAGCGTGCTGGTGTCGGGCGGCTTCGGGTATTTTACATCGCGCGTTGCGAAGCTGGCTGGGTTCGATGCGGATCGCGCGAACACGCTGATCGATGACGGCGCTGTGCTGACGGGAACGGTGGGCATGCCGATCCTCGGGCGCGAGGCGAAGCTGACGGCGCTGCTGGAAGAGACGGCGGCGTTGGGCGCGACGGCTGATGACGCGGTGGCGCTGGGCGATGGCGCGAATGATCTCGACATGATCAAGGCTGCGGGGCTTGGAATTGCGTATCACGCCAAGCCGATCGTTGCGGCGCAGACGACGGCGCGGATCGAGCATACGGACCTGCGGGCGGCGTTGCTGTTCCAGGGGTATGGGGTTGCGGAGTTCGTCGCGGCGTAACTCTTCCCCCGCTTGCGGGGGAAGTACGGCGAAGCCTGCGGTCAACGCGCAGCGTTGACGGGCGAGTTACGCGGGGAGTGTCGCGTACGGCCTCGATCGTGTTCGCCCGCGTCCTGTGAATCCGGCTCGCCCCCATCGTCTCGTCGCTTCGCGCCGATCCACTTCCCCCGCTTCGCAGGGGAAGACTTGCGCCGGCGGTTGGGTTTTCAAACATCGTGGCCAGCCGCTCGATCGTCATTCCTGAGAAAGCAGGAACCCAGGGGCGGCGGGCGCCGGTGCGTGCAGCCCCTGGTTTCCGGCTCGCGCTGCGCGCGTCCGGAATGACGGAGCTGAATTTCAAACAGCGGATCGCGTTCGGACCAGCGCTTGCTGTCCGGGATGCTTCTGGTTCCTCCCCCAAGTCGGGAGACGGGGCGCATGCAGTCACGCCGTGGATAGTTCCAGTGCCTGCTTTCGCAGGCGGATGCGCGTCTGACACGCGCCCCGTGGACTGACCGTTTGTCCCGGTGTGGCGATTGGAGTTGCTTGATCGACGCACCAAGGGGGAAGCCCCAGGGGCCTTAGCTCCATTGCCAGTGACCGGTTCAGCGTGTCGAGACCTGTCACGTCAGGCCC
>DASWWL010000050.1:0-2084 GCA_036400975.1 Novosphingobium sp.
AACTGCGGTCCGATGGTACTCGACGCGCTCATCAAGATGAAGAGCGAACAGGATCCGACTCTCACTTTCCGGCGCTCGTGCCGCGAGGGCATCTGCGGCTCCTGCTCGATGAACATCAACGGCCGTAACGGCCTCGCCTGCACGACGGCGATCGAGGACCTGAAGGGCGACATCCGCATCACCCCACTGCCGCACATGGACGTGATCAAGGACCTCGTTCCCGATTTCACGCACTTCTATGCGCAGTACGCCTCGATCCGCCCCTGGCTGCAAACCGTTTCGACCACACCTTCGGGCAAGGAGCGCCTGCAAAGCCCTGAACAGCGCGAAAAGCTGGACGGTCTCTATGAGTGCATCCTTTGCGCCTGCTGCTCCACCTCGTGCCCAAGCTACTGGTGGAATTCGGACAAGTTCCTCGGCCCGGCCATTCTTCTGCAGGCCTATCGCTGGCTGGCCGACAGCCGCGACGAGATGACCGGCGAACGCCTCGACGAGCTTGAGGACCCGTTCCGGCTCTATCGCTGCCACACGATCATGAACTGCGCCAACGTCTGCCCGAAGGGACTGTCTCCGGCGCGCGCCATCGCCGAAATCAAGAAGATGCAGGCCGAGCGGCACGTCTGACGTGAACGATCAGCGCCCGGGTTTCATCTCGGAGCCGGACGAGGAAAATCCGGGCTGGCTCCGTTGGCGCCTGTCGAACACGTCGCTGTACAATGGCGCAGTGCTCGGCAAAATGATTGCGCGTGCGGAAGGCAAAAACCATTGCCGTGTCCGCATCTTCCCGCAACAGCCGCATTACATCAACAACGGCGGCAACATCCACGGCGGCATTACCCTGGGCCTGATCGACGTCGCGCTTTTCGCCACAATGCAGCACTTGCGCGGCGTTGAAGCGGCGGGTTCGGTGACTATCGGCATCAACACGCAGTTCATCGGCGCGGGCAATCCGGCAAAGCCCCTGGACGCCGTAGTCGAAGTGCTGCGTGAAACCCGACGCCTCGGCTTCCTTCGCGGGCTTGTCGAGCAGGATGACGCTCTGGTCGCCTCATTCAGCGCCACAATCCGCAAGCCCACAAGTCGGGCATGACCGGCCTCGTCCATCGTTACGAAGCGCTCGTCGCATCCGGTGAATTGCGGCCTGACACCGAACAGGCCGCCGCAGCCGAACGCCTCGAACGCCTGCAGCGCGAACTCGAGAAGGCCACCAGCAGCGGCGGGCTGTTCGGCAAGCTTTTCTCCAAGAAGCGCGAGGCGCCGCGCGGAGTCTACATGTGGGGTGGTGTCGGACGCGGCAAGTCCATGCTGATGGACCTCTTCCACAACAGCCTGAAGATCGAAGAGAAACGCCGTTCGCACTTCCATGCCTTCATGCTGGAGGTCCATGCCCTGCTGCGCGAGGAGCGCAAGAAAGAGGCTGGCGATCCGATTCCACCGGTCGCCTCCGTGCTCGCCAAGGATTTAAGGTGCCTGGCTTTCGACGAGATGGTGGTCAACAACTCAGCCGATGCGATGATTATGAGCCGGCTGTTCACCCATCTCATCGTCGAGCAGGGCGTGACCATCGTAACGACTTCCAACCGCGCGCCATCGGAACTCTACAAGGACGGCCTCAACCGCGAGCATTTCCTGCCTTTCATCGCCCTTATCGAGCGAGAGCTGGACGTGCTGACGCTCAATGGCCCGGTCGATTACCGGCTCCAGCGCCTTGGCGGCATGGAAACGTGGCACATGCCACTAGGCGGCGAGGCGACCGCCCAAGTGCGCGAGGCCTTCTTCCGCCTTACCGACTATTCGCCGGAGGATAGCGCGCACGTGCCCTCCGCGGAACTCGACGTCGGCGGACGCACGCTGCATGTGCCGAAAAGCCTGAAGGGCGTCGCTGTCTTCAGTTTCAAGCGCCTTTGCGGAGAAGCACGCGGCGCGCCCGACTATCTGGCGATCGCCCGCACCTATCATACCGTGATCCTTGTCGGAATTCCCCGCATGGGACCGGACAACCGCAACGAGGCCGCGCGCTTCGTGACGCTGGTCGATGCGCTCTACGAGCAGAAGGTGAAGCTGTTCGTCACTGCTGACGAAAC
>DASWWL010000051.1:0-9287 GCA_036400975.1 Novosphingobium sp.
ACTGGCGCAGTTACCCACGCCGATCACGGCGACCTTGATTGGCTTCATCAATTCGATCCCTTCAGTGAGACGCGGCGCGTCCCGATGCCACGTAATTGTGAAATCGCGCGCCAAAAGCAAGAAGTTTGCGATTGGTCAAGATGGTTGCCGTGCCAGTGTGACGATTACCACAACAAGCCAACCCGCTGCTACGGAAGCAAACATCACCAGCCCGGGGCCTGCCAGACCCGCCAGTATAAGAAGCGCGCCGGCAAGCGCATAGAAGTCCCGCATGGTCAGCCATGTCAGCCAGCTGCGCAGTCGGGAACGACCGGTATTGAAGTGATCCTTCACTGCATTGAATGTAAGCGGGCCACCCGAAGCGCGCGCTCGCCAGCCGAGCAAGGTGAGGCCAAAGGCGAGGCAGGCGAGACCGGCAGCTCCGATCATCGCGGTGGTTACATCGCCGCGTTGCCATACGTTGAGCACGACTCCGCCAATGAAGCCGATATTCGTGCCAGCGTCGATCGCGCTGTCCAGCATTGCGCCGGAATCGGACGAACGGAAGGTGGCTCGGGCGATTTCCCCGTCTACGCCGTCAATGATGGATGCGGCCTGAAACAACAGGGCCCCGGTAATGAGTCCGGCATCTCCGTCGAGGACCAGGGCCAGGAACATGGCGACCGCAAGCGCGCCGTTGGCAATCGTCGCATGAATCGGCCTTACGGCGGGAAACCGCAGCAGCAGGCGCGAGATCGATTGCGATATGGGCCGGTTCAGATAGCGCGAAACGATTCCATCGCCGGGCTTGGACGTATTGCGGATGATCTGGGCCCCGGCTGCCTGCAAAGCTATTCCGCCGCCATGATCTAGTCGGCGGGCGCCGTCTATGTCGCTGGTCCAGGCGAGGCCCGGCTCGGCGACGCCAGGGCCTTCGCGCAAGGCTGTCGCGATGGCCTCGGCCCCTATCAGCCGCTCGCCGGCGACAAGCAGCGCTTCTTCGGTTTCGGCAATGCGCAGCGAATCTTCCAGCGCAGTGAAAGCCAGGGGCATCGTAGCCGCCAGCCTGTGACATTCGCTTTGTGTCCATGCATCGGCGAGCCATCCCTTCGGAACGGCGACGGCGCAGGAACGTGCGCCGGCCAGCGCTGCTTCGCGCACGGCACGGGCGGCCGCGGGCAGGCCCGCGACATTGCTCGCGGCAGTTTCCTGGCCGCTGAATACGATGATGATATGCCCCGTTATAAAACAATTCCTCGTACGATCGCTGGTTGCCGACGGTCGCACAAATACTATTACTATGGCGCGAAGGCCTATAAGGAAAGCACGAGCGTTGATTTCACCAGGGTGAACCGGGCAAGGGAAACGATGAACGGAGCTGCACGAGAGATGGATGGAATGGCCGTGCAACGGCCTCGCCGCCCGCGCGAGCTACAGGATTCGCTCAATCACTATGTCTACCATCCGCTCGCATGGCGGCTTGCGCGCCAATTGGCGCGCACTCCGATCACGCCGAACATGGTATCCGTGGTGGGCGGCATGTTCGTTGTCGCCGCCGCGGCGGCCTATGCGCAGCCCTGGTGGCCGGTTTCCGCATTGCTCGGCATGGCGCTGCACATGGGCTGGCATGTCGTCGATGGCGCGGATGGCGACCTTGCCAGGATGACGGGCCGGTCGAGTCCGTTGGGCGAACTGGTGGATGGCCTGTGCGATTATCTCAGCCACATCGTCCTATATATCGTGCTCGCCTGGCTTCTGCAGCAGCAGATCGGGCCCATCGCATGGTTTTATACGGTACTTGCGGGCGCCAGCCACATCGTTCAGGCGAACCATGTCGAGGTGCAGCGACGTTCGTACCAGTGGTGGGTCTATGGCGTGCCGTGGCTCAGGAACACGCAAGGCCAGGGTGCGGCGAGGCAGATCAAGAGCGTGTTCGGTTTCATCGTCGATGCCTATTTGCGTCTTGCGGTGGGGATGACTCCGCATGCGCAGCGCATTGATGAGGCTGTAGCGGCGGCCAAGGACGTCCCCGAGGAACTGCACCGCATTCGCGGCCATGTCCAGGAGGAGGCGCCCGCGCTCCTGCGCATTCTCAAGGTGCTGGGCCCCAATCCGCGCGCGATCGTTCTGGGGCTTTCGATGCTTGCGGGAAGCCCGTTGTACTATTTCCTCTATCAGACGGTGGTGCTTAACCTTCTGCTGGCGTTTTCGGTGCGCCGCCACAATGCAGCGGCGCAGCGCATCGCAGGGCGGATACTTCCCGCCTAGCTGGCCAGCAAGCACCGATAGACATCCAGATTGGCGGCTGCAAAGCGACGCCATGTCAGTTCACTTGCACGTTTCAGCCCTCGCTCCCGCATTTTGATGGCGAGGTCGGAATCGTCGAGAACGCTGGCCAATGCGGCGGCGATTGCGGAGGGATCGTGGGGAGCGGCCAGAAGCGCCGCGTCGCCTGTCACTTCGGGCATGGCCGAAACATCGCTCGTCACCACCGGGCAGCCGCAGGCCATGGCTTCCACCAGCGGGTTGCCGAAGCCTTCGCATAGCGAGGGATGGAGGAGGACCGTCGCCGTGCAATAGAGTGCGATAAGCGCTTCTCGCGACATCGGCGCCAGCACGAATACCCTGCCGGCAAGGCCAAGCCTTTCGGCCTCCCGCAGCAGCACTTCGGCGCCTTTCCCGCGTCGCTGGACGAACACGAGATCGACGTCGGGCCGTTGCCCGGCGACCAGAGCGAAGGCGGCCAGCGCCCCCAGGTGGTTCTTGTAGGGCGCGAACTGCCCCACGGTGAGGACAAGCCGGCGGCCTGTGGTCAGGCCGAAGGCTCCGCGGTTGAGCCTGTCTCCGGAAGGTCGAAAATCCTCGGCCACTCCCGATGGCGTCACGGTGGCGCGTGGTATGGTGTCGGGCGCTACCGCGACGATTTCGTTCCGGCTCGCCTCGCTCACGGTCGCGATGGCCGCGGCATGGCGAAGTGCGCGGCGGATACCATGTCCGAAGAACAGCCGATCCACCAGGCCTTTTGCCCCGGTGGCGCACCACTCGGGATGGGTGAGCCACATCACGTCGTGGATCGTCGCGAGGCAGGGCATCGTCAGGCCGGCGGGCATGATGTTGAACGTGGCGTGGAACACGTCGACGCCCGAAAGATCCACGATGTGGGGAAGATACCACATTGTCGCCGGACCGTTGGCGGCGTGCGGCACTTCCACTTCGGCAACGTTGGATGCATGGCTCAGCCGCCCCGCCATGGGGTGCCGCAGCAGCAGGAAGTCGAGGTCCGGCGCCATTGCCGGCACATGATCGACCAGCGCCTGCACGACTTCGGCGATGCCGCTGGGGCGGGGGCCGATGTAGCGGCAATCTATACAGACTTTCGCGCGCGCCATGCCCATTCCGTTGCCCCTTGGGTTGGCGCGGTAGCCGCGTATCGTCGTGGGCGAAAGCGCATTTCGCCAATCGTCCGCTTCGCGCTATCATCCCGGTTTCGCGACCGGAGACTGCCTTGACCGACCCGATCCATGCCGAGGCTCTTGCGCTGGCCGAACGGCTTACCGCCCTTCGCCGGGCCATCCATGCGGAGCCGGAACTTGGCCTGCACACGCCGAAGACCCGCGACAAGGTGCGCTCGGCGCTTGCGCATCTGCCGCTCGAATGGCGTGATGGACCTTCGACGACCGGCCTCGTCGCCGTGTTGAAGGGGGGCGGAGGATCGGGGCGCTCGGTGCTTTTGCGCGGCGATATGGATGCGTTGCCGATGCCGGAGGAGACAGGATTGCCCTTCGCCTCGGCGACACCCGGCGTAATGCATGCCTGCGGTCATGATGCGCATGTCGCGATGCTTGCCGGCGCCGCCGAACTGCTTTGCGGGAGAGCGGATTCACTGAAAGGCGAAGTCCGCTTCATGTTCCAGCCGGGGGAGGAAGGCTGGCACGGCGCGCGTTTCATGCTCGACGACGGCCTGCTGGACCCGCTGCCCGACGCCGCCTTCGCCCTGCATGTGATGCCGAACGCGCCGCACGGGCTCGTCGCCGGCCGGGCGGGGCCGCTAATGGCGGCGGCGGATCAGCTTGAAATCGTTGTCGAAGGGCGTGGCGGCCACGCATCGATGCCCCATCAGACGCGCGATCCGGTGCCGGTAGCCTGTGAAATCGTGCTGGCGCTGCAGACGCTGGTGACGCGTCAGTTCGACGCTCACGATCCGGTGATCGTGACGATCGCGAAGATCGAGGCGGGCAGCGCGCATAACGTCATAGCCGATCGCGCCGTGCTGAAGGGCACGATGCGTACGCTTTCGCGCGAGCATCGCGAGCGGCTGCAGGAATCGATCCGGTTGCTGGTGGCCGGCATCGCCGGCGCGCATGGACTGACCGGAGAGGTCACTATTCAGGAAGGCTTCCCCGTCACCGTCTGCGATTCGCGCGCGGTGGCCTTCGGCGAACGGGTCTCGCGCAAGATGTTCGGCGATGTGGCGTTCCGTCGCCTCGATGCGCCGATCATGGGGGCGGAAGATTTCGCTTATGTGCTGGAGAAAGTGCCCGGCGCGATGTTCTTCCTCGGCGTCAGCCATCAGGGGGAAGACTGGCAGAACTGTTGTGGCATCCATTCGACGCGCATGATGCTGGACGAAAGTGTGATGCCGCAGGGTGCGGCCCTGCTGGCGGGACTGGCAGAGAATTTCCTGGAGCGGGGATTCTGATCAGGCGCGCAGGTCGGCCCATTCGGGATGGCGTTTGAAGGCTGCGGCGACATAGCTGCACTGCGGATCGATTTTAAAGCCTTTGGACCGTGCATCCGCGATGATCGCTTCCACTAGCTTTGCGGCGATGCCGCGTCCCCCGATCTCGACAGGAACAAGGGTATGATCGGCCGTACGCACGTTGCCGCGCTGCACCCAGGTCAGCCGGCCTACATGGTCGCTGCCCGCCACATGGGCGCGATACTCGCCGCGTTCGCCTTCGTCGCGACGGGTAATGGTCACTTCGGTCATCGAGTTTCCTTTCACCCGTGATGTGGGCGGGCTTTGTGCGTCACGCAAGGATTGCCCTCAATCCTTCGCGATAGGTCGCATAGCGGGGCTTCCAGCCGAGCAGCCGGCGCGCCTTGCCGTTCGCGATGCGCCGGTTCTCGGCATAGAAGGCGCGCTGCATGGGCGAAAGGGAGGCGTCATCGGGCGAAAGCAGCGGCGGGGGCGCAATCCCCAGCAGGCGGCATGCTTCCTCGATCACCGCGTTCTGGCCGCAGGGCAAATCGTCGGCAAGGTTCCATGCGCCCGCCGGACCGGCGAGTCCGGCGATGACGCCCGATGCGATGTCCTCGACATGCACCCGGCTGAATACATGGCCCGGCAGATCGATGCGATGCGCCCTGCCCGCCGCGACACGCTCGAGCGTGCCGCGTCCCGGTCCATAGATGCCGGGCAACCGGAACACGCGCGCGCCCAGGGCCAGCCACGCGGCGTCAGCCTCGCTGCGCGCCGAGCGTCTGCCGCCGCCGGTGGGGGCGCTTTCGTCCACCCAGGCCCCGCCGGCGTCGCCATAGACGCCGGTCGAGGAAAGATATCCCAGCCATCCATGGTCGAGCGCATCGCCGTAACGCACCAGCACCGGGTCGATGCCGTCCGCCGGCGGTACGGAAGAGAGGACATGGCTTGCCCCGGCCAGCGCCGTCCGTACCCGTTCCTCGTCGTCGAAGACCAATCCGGCTCCGCCGCCGGTGCCGTTCACGCGCCAGCCGTCTTCCCGCAGTCGCGCGGCGATCACGCTGGCGCTGTAGCCCAGCCCGAAGATGAACATATCTGTCATGCGGGCCTGATACCGCGAGTGCTGGCAATCGGAAAAGCATGCTCTAGAATTGGTGCCATGGATATCGCCAGCAGACCTTCGACCCCCGTGGAAAATCCCGAAACCGCGGACGCCGCTCCACCGCCGCAGGCGCCCGCCGTCATCCGCCGCGAGGATTATCGCGCGCCCGTCTGGCTGGTGCCGGAAATCGCGCTTTCCTTCACGCTTGGCCTTGACGAGACGCGTGTCGTTTCGCGGCTTTCGGTCAGGCGCAATCCCGACGGCGGCGGTGAGCGGACGCTCAGGCTCAACGGCGATGGCATCGCGCTGCGCTCGCTCAGGATCGACGGACAAATCGCCAACGACTGGCGCATGGATGGACCTGACCTCTTGGTCGAACTGCCCGGCGATGCGCACGAGGTCGAGGTCGAAACCCTTATCCATCCCGCGTCCAACAGCCAGCTCATGGGGCTTTATGCCTCCAACGGCATGCTGTGCACGCAGTGTGAGGCCGAAGGCTTCCGCCGCATCACCTTCTTTCCCGACCGGCCGGATGTGCTCAGTACCTATCGCGTGCATATGGAAGGGGACAAGGCGGCGTTCCCGATCCTGCTCTCCAACGGTAATTGTGTTGCGCGAGGCGAAGGCGAGGGTGGGACGCACTGGGCCGAATGGCACGATCCCTGGCCCAAGCCCTGCTACCTCTTCGCGCTGGTGGCCGGCGATCTCGTCGCCAACGGTTCCAGTTTCACCACGATGTCGGGCCGCAAGGTCGATCTCAACATCTGGGTGCGTCCGGGGGACGAGGACCGCACCCAGCATGCGATGGATTCGCTGATCGCCTCGATGAAGTGGGACGAGGAGACGTTCGGCCGCGAATACGACCTCGACTTGTTCAACGTGGTCGCCGTGTCCGACTTCAACATGGGCGCAATGGAGAACAAGGGCCTCAACGTCTTCAACACGCGCTATGTCCTGGCCGATCCCGAAACCGCGACGGACGCCGATTATGACGCGGTCGAGGGTGTGATCGGCCACGAATACTTCCACAACTGGTCGGGCAATCGCGTGACTTGCCGCGACTGGTTCCAGCTTTCGCTCAAGGAAGGCTTCACCGTGCTGCGCGACCAGTTGTTCAGCGCGGACATGGGGTCGGAAGCAGTCAAGCGGATCGAGGATGTGCGCGTGCTGCGCTCCGCCCAGTTCCCGGAGGATTCCGGTCCGCTCGCCCATCCCATCCGGCCCGATTCGTATCAGGAGATTTCGAACTTCTACACGGCGACCGTCTATAACAAGGGCGCCGAGGTGATCCGCATGATGCGGACGATGGCTGGGCCTGAACGCTTCCGGCAGGGCACCGATCTTTATTTTGAACGCCATGATGGCGAGGCCGCGACTTGCGAGGATTTTATCCGGGCGATCGAGGATGGGGCCGGGCTCGACCTGAAGCAGTTCCGTCAGTGGTATTCGCAGGCAGGCACGCCGAAAGTCAGGATTGTGCTTCGCCATGATGGCGACACCGCCGTGCTTGCGCTTGGTCAGGTGGTGCCGCCCACTCCGGCGCAACCGATCAAGCAGCCCATGCCTATCCCGTTGCGCCTTGCGCTGTTCGATCGCGATACGGGCAGCCATGCGGGAGAGCAGACGATCGTGTTCGACAGGGCCAGCGCCGAATTCCACTTCCCAGGCTTTCCCAGGCCGCCGGCGCTCTCCATAAACCGGGGCTTTTCCGCGCCGGTATCGATCGAGGTTGAACGTCCACTGGAAGACCTCGTTTTCCTGGCCGCGCACGATGACGATCCCTTCGCCCGCTATGAGGCGCTGCAGAGCCTGATCGTCCAGCATCTCGTCGCCGCCGTCTCGGGCAAGCTTTCCGATGACGCAAGGCAGACTGGCCGCGCCGCGATCGGGCAGGCGCTGGCGGCGATCCTCGATGATGCTGTGCTGGATGACCTGATGCGCGGCGAGCTTATGATTCTGCCGGCCGAGGCCTATCTCGCCGAGCAGCTTCCGGTTTCCGATCCGTCAGCCATCCATCGCGAACGAGAAGCCTTGAAGGCCTGGCTCGCCGGCGAATTGCGCGATCGGCTCCTGACGCTGCACGATCGCGTCTGCGCGGTGCCTTACGGACGAGATGCCGCGGCGCGGGGCGCTCGCAAGCTCAAGACGCAGGCGCTCGTTTACCTTGCCGCCGCCGACAGTGAAGAAGCAGCGAAGCGCGCCGCCGGACAATATGCCGCCGCTGACAATATGACCGATCGCCAGGGCGCGCTGATGGTGCTTTGCGGTCTCGATACGCCTGCGCGCGAGGAAGCGCTGGCGGACTTCCGCAAGCGCTACGACGGCAACGCGCTGGTCATCGATAAATGGTTCTCGCTGCAGGCCGGCTCGCTGCATCCGCAAGTGGTGGAGCACGTCAGGGCGCTGGCCGGTCATCCGGACTTCACGCTTGGCAACCCGAACCGCGCGCGCGCTCTTTATATGGGTTTCGCGGTCAACCCGCATGGTTTCCACACGCCGAGCGGCGAAGGCTATCGTCTGATCGCCGACCTTATCCTCGCGCTTGATCCCATCAATGCGCAGACGGCTGCCCGTTTCGTGCCTCCACTGGGGCGTTGGCGGCGGATCGAGCCGAGCCGTTCGGCGATGATGCGCGCGGAACTGGAACGCATCGCGGCGACACCGGGCCTGTCGCGCGATGTTCGGGAGCAAGTGACCAAGAGCCTTGGCTGACGGTATGCGAGAACCCGTCGAAGTCATTCGCGCGGCAAGCCTGGAAGGGGTGGTGCACGGATTTCTCGGGCGTCGGGGGGGCGTTTCGAGTGGGATCGCGGCCGGTCTCAACGTCGGCCTGGGTTCCGGCGATGATGGCGCGGCGGTCGCCGAGAATCGCGCGCGCGCGGCGGCGGCGGTGTTGCCCGGCGCGCCTCTGGTAGGGGTCTATCAGGTGCATTCGCCCGATTGCGTCATCGTGGCCGGGCCATGGGACGATGCGGAACGGCCTCACGCCGATGCGCTGGTTACGGATCGGCGCGGGATGCTTCTTGGAATCGTGACTGCCGATTGCGCACCGATCCTGCTGGCGGACCCAGAAGCCGGCGTGATCGGCGCGGCCCATGCCGGCTGGAAGGGGGCCTTCACCGGGGTCGCCGGCCATACCGTGGATGCGATGGTCGCGCTCGGTGCGAACCGTTCCGCCATTCGCGCCGCGATCGGGCCGTGCATCGCGCAGGCAAGCTACGAGGTCGATGATTCGTTTCGCGCCCGGTTCGATGCTGCCGATTTCGCCAATGCCGCCTTCTTCGCGGCGGGCCGGGCGGGCCACTGGCAGTTCGATCTGGAAGGGTATGTCGCCGCCTGCCTGAAGGCGTCCGGCGTCGGGCGAGTGGAAAAGCTGGGGCTCGATACCTACTCCGCGCCGGACCGCTTCTTTTCCTTCCGGCGCGCCACGCATCGCGGCGAGCCCGCTTACGGCCGCCAGATATCGCTGATAGGGCGCATTTGAAGCCCTGCTAAGAAAGGCCA